>JAGQYS010000009.1 GCA_020435965.1 Flavobacteriaceae bacterium
ATTTTACACCAAATGGTGATGGTTATAATGATACTTGGAATATCTATGGAATTGAAACTCAGGCTAACTCAAAAATTTATATATTTGACAGATATGGTAAGCTTATTAAACAGCTTAATCCAACAGGAGAAGGTTGGAATGGCAGGTTTAATGGAACGCTTTTACCAACAAGTGATTATTGGTTTACAGTTGAGTACGATGAGCCAATTAGTGGAGAGAGAAAAACATTTAGAGCCCATTTTACCCTGAAAAGATAAAAATTGATATGAAGGAATTAAAACGAATTTGCTTGCTAGCAATCTTACTTCTATTTTCAAAAGTGACTATTGCGCAAGAAGGTTTACCAATATACTCCGATTATTTAACCGATAATTATTACTTGATCCATCCATCCATGGCTGGCGTTGCCAATTGTGCAAAAATCAGGTTAACAGGAAGACAACAATGGTTTGGTCAGGACGAAGCGCCAAGCTTGAACACCTTAAGCATTAATGGCAGGTTAGGAGATGGTCCTTCAGCAGCTGGAGCAATTGTTTTTGCTGATAAAAACGGTTACCATTCACAAACAGGAGCTTATTTAACCTATGCACATCATTTAATGTTTTCTAGAAACCCAATCGATTTAAACATGTTGTCATTTGGTTTAAGTGCTGGATTTATTCAATATAAATTAGATGAAACCTCCTTTTTAGCGGATGGTTTCGACCCAATTATTGCAGGCATTGAGCAAACGGCTACTAACTTTAATATAGACTTTGGGTTCTCCTATCACTTTCTTGATTTTTACGCACATGCAACAGTAAAGAATGTGCTTAACAATGAAGGGATCAATTTTAACGAGCAAGGATTAAGTTATAATAATTTAAGAACGTATTTGGTTTCTGTTGGAAATGTGTTCAGCAAAATTGGTAGTGAAATGAGTTACGAGCCTTCTGTGATGTTTATGTATCGCGATGCTACAAAAGAATCATTAGTAGATGTAAATATTAAGGCTTATAGAGAAATGGACTTTGGAAAGCTTTGGGCTGGATTATCTTACAGAAGAAGTTTTGATGGAGCAGAATTTTTAAACGGAAATGGTGTTAGTAGCCAAAAACTTCAATATTTTACACCTTTAGTAGGTGTTAATTATAAAAACTTTGCTTTTGCTTATACCTATTCTTATCAAGCCAACTCAGTGGTATTTAACAATGGAGGGTTTCATCAGTTAACTTTAGGGTTTAACTTTAACTGTGTTAGAGAGAAATATGACTGCAACTGTCCAAGTGTAAATTAAACTTTAAAATATAGTATTAAAAATGGCTCCTATTAGGAGCCTTTTTTGTTTAAATGTCACATTGAGCGCAGTCGAAATGCTTCGATTTCCGAAATACTATAACTTCGACTGCTCTCCGTTTGACAAGGTGCATTAATTCCACTGATAATTTTTCTTTTTCGCTTGTGTTTTAATGGCTTTAATCATTGCATTTTCCAATCCGTTTTTGGTATCTTTTTGTTTTTCTGCGATATAAGCTTTACGCTTGCTGTTTAATTCTTGAATTTCTTTATTAATAGCATCACGTTCTTTTTGCTTCTTTTCAAGGTAAGCTTTTACTTCTTCTGAGCTTTTACCTTTTAGTTCATCAGGTAATTCACTTGGTTTTAATTTTTCAATAACAACTTCTTCTTGTTCAACAGCGTCTACCAAATCCCAAGATGAATTTTTGTATAAGTGAGAGCTTTTGCTTACAGTTCTTCCAACTGCGTTTGCCTTGCTGTAATCTTTGGCTTTATCGTCTTGTTCAGCTTGCAACTGCATTTTTTCTCTACCTTTATTTCCATACATGACATAAGTTCCATTAAGTTTTTTGTTGAGCTTTAAAATAGCATCATCGTAAGGCGAAGCAATATGAACTGTAGCTTTGTTATGGTTTATGGCCATATAATCGCCCTTAGTTAAATCAGCACCTTCTTTCCAATAGGTAGAAATACCATCATAATAATCGCCACAAAAAATAGTATTTACAGTAACATCTTTTTCATTGGCATTTACTGCTGCATGTTTATAGCTTAAATACCCTTGATTAAAAGGTTCGTTTCCTGCTATGAAAATAAGTTTTAAGTCATCAGGATTGTTTCCCCATTTTAATTGATTTAACGAGGTTTGAATAACTTGACCACAATATTCATTGCCTCCATTTGTAGTGAGAGAAAACAGTTCTTTTGAAATATCATCAAGGTCTTCACTGAAGCCTATAACTTGTCTTATGTAGCCTTCATCACTGTTTAATCTGTCGTTACCATATTCATAAATGGCGATTTGAAGGTTTGGTCGTTCACCTTCGCACTTGGCATAAGAAAGTTCGTTAACTATTTCCCATAATTGTGCTTTGGCTTGGTCTATTAATCCATCCATGCTATTGCTAGTGTCTAATAATAGCGCAACCTTTATGAATTGCTTGTTTGACTTAGGTTTGTTATTCGCATTTGTTGCGAATGTTCCAACCATAAGAAGTCCAATAAAGAAGGTTTTAATTTGAGTTGTCATGATTTGCTTGTTTTAAATTGATGAATGTTGTTTATTAAAGTAAAATTAAGTTCAACTTTTTTCTCAGAAAACCTTGAATGAGTAAACACCTCATTTGAATGAGGGAAAATGTATTTTAAATGCGTAAAATGGTAAAATTTGGAGGTAAAATGGCTGTTTTGCCGATTTTAGCATTTTATAATGCCAAGTAAAGTGTGTAAGTTTACGTTTCAAATTTAATAATGAAACACATTTTTAAACATATCATTATTTGTGTCACCTTGTGTTTAAGTGCGTATTCATGGTCTCAAACCAACAATGCAACTAAAAAGCAAGAAACTTTTATTGTTAGAGGATCGGTTATTGAAAGTGACACCAACAAACCAATTCCAAAAGTGAATGTTGAGGTCAATGGAGGCGCTTATACCACTACAAATAGTGAAGGAGAGTTTAGAATTCAAGTGAAGATGAATGATGAACTTGTAATTAGACATAGTGATTTTGAAACGGTTTATATCATCATAAAAAGTAACGAAAGAATCACTGTAAAGGTTCAACCCAATTCTAGAAACCTATCAACAAAATACAAACGTATTGATGCCAATCTGTTTAATGCCTTGATAGATTCGGCCGAATATTATAAAAAGAGAAATACAGACAAGAGCATTGAGTTTATTACAGATGCTAAAGCTATTGCTAACTCTAGCAAAAATAATGCAACGGTTTATGAAGTTTTGGCAGATGTATTTTTTGAATTAAAACAGTATGATCTTGCTGTAACAAACTACAAAATAAGCCTTCAAAATATAAATTCGGTTGAGGTAAGGTTAAAAATTGCAAAGGCTTATGAACTCAATAAAAACTATCAAGAAAGTCTAGATATGTATAATGCCTTAGACAGAAAAACACTTTCCAATTGGCAAAAAGTTGTTTTACTTGAAGGTCTTGGCGATGTTTATTACAATACCAAAAATTACACTAAAGCGATTGACGCATTTAACCAAGGTTTATTGGTAGCTCAGGAACATTTAATCACACCTAAAGTTACTGATTTAAATTCTAAAATTGCGCAATCGTATCAGGCAAGTGGAGCTAATGATAAAGCTTCAGGATATTTTGAAAATTCCCTGAACCTCGCTAATAAAGAAAACAAAAAAAGAGCAGCCGAAGAAAAAGTAAAAGTAGCCGATTTTCAAAACATTAATCAAGCTTACGAAGCCGAAATTGAATTACGAAAAGATGCTTTAGATGATATTGAAGACATTGAACACGACTCGATAATTAATAACGAAAGTGCCTTAACACCACAAAAACAAAACTATAAAATTGGTAATGCCTATGCCTTGCAGAAAGATTTTGGCAATGCCATTAACTTTTTGGAAAAAAGTATTGTGGAAGCTGAAAGTAAAGAGGATTTGGTTGTTAAAAAAGATGCAACCAGAAAACTCTCTGAAGTATATAGAGACGCTGGAGATATTGAAAAAGCACTCACAACAGCCAAAGAATATGAGCGCTTGGTTGATGAGCTTTACATTAAAAAAGACCAGGAAATTTCTCAGGCTGCAAGAGTAAGGCAAGATTTAAACGAAAAACAGAACAGGATTGCAAGCTTAGAAAAAGACAGAGCCTTGTCTGAAAGTAGATTTCAGCTCACACAAGAACGTAATAAGAGTCAAGAACTCATCATTTATTCCTTGATTGGTGGAGTTGTTTTGCTCTTGTTTGCTGGCTATTTTATGTTCAAGAATATGAAGCAACAGAAATTAAACAATAATCTTTTAGCTTTGAAATCGTTGCGTAGCCAGATGAATCCGCATTTTATTTTTAATGCGCTCAATTCTGTAAATAGTTTTATAGCAAGCAATGACGAACGCACTGCAAATAAATATCTATCTGATTTTTCATTGCTGATGCGAGCTGTTTTAGAGAATAGTGAAGAAGATTTTATTCCGCTGGAAAAGGAAATTGAGTTACTAGAACTTTACACAAAACTGGAGCATTTTAGGTTTAGGGATAAGTTTGATTATTCAATAACCATAGATGATAATGTAAACATTGATGATTTTCAAATTCCGCCAATGTTGTTACAACCTTATATTGAAAATGCGGTTTGGCATGGATTGAGATATAAAACAGAGAAAGGCCAACTCAACATCAATATCACACAAGTTGATAAAAACGAACTTAAAATAAGCATAATCGATGATGGTATAGGAAGGGAAAAATCCAAAGCCATGAAAACCGAAAACCAGAAAAAGCACAACTCAAAAGGTTTAGGCAATATTAAAAAGCGCGTTGCAATTTTGAATGAAATGTACAAAGACAAAGTAGATGTTTTTATTGAAGATTTTGTTGATGTAGAAGAACAATCTGACATTCAGCAGGACAAAGGAACAAAAGTAGTGGTAACTTTAAAGAAAGACTGAAGCATGAAGTTTGAAGCATGAAGTTATACTTCTAGCTTCTGAGTAATAAAAAATCCTTCCCTTTTTAAGGGAAGGTGTCCGAAGGACGGAAGGGTAATAAATTACCTTTATTTTTAATAAATTGTATTAGCAATAATTTGAATCTATTTTAAGAAAGATTATTTATTATTAACTAAAAAGATTCCTGCCTTCGCAGGAAATAGTATGAAACTAAACGCGATCATAGTAGAAGACGAAGAAACAAGTAGGGACATTTTAAGAAACTACTTAAAAAAATATTGTCCAAATGTGGCTATTTTAGGTGAAGCAGCAAATGTAGATGAGGCTCTAGTGCTCATTAGAAACAATAAATTAGATTTAGTGTTTCTGGATGTTGAAATGCCTTATGGCAATGCTTTTGATTTACTGGACAAGGTTGGTGACAGAACGTTTGAAACCATTTTCGTTACTGCCTATAACCATTACGCTATGGATGCTTTAAATGCTCATGCAAGCTATTATTTAATGAAACCAATTTCTATAGATGAGCTCATAAAAGCAGTAGACTATGTTGTTGAAATAAAAACTAAGGAAGAAGCATTGCAAGATGAAGTTTTAGTGCCAAAAACTAATAATGTAAATGGAAAAATAACCATACCACAGCAAGATGGTTTTGAGGTATTAGAAACAGCTAACATATTATATTGTAAAGCTGATGATAATTACACACAGATTTACTTAAACAACAACAAAAAGAAACTGGTAAGCAAAACCTTAAAGTATTTTGAAGATGCATTATTAGATTCTGGATTTGTTAGAGTACATAAAAGTTATTTGGTTAATGTTAACGAAGTAGTGAAATATGTAAAAGGTAAAGGTGGAAGCGTAGTGCTAAGTAACGGAAAAGAAATTATGGTTTCAGCATCAAAGAAATCTGATTTATTGTCTTATTTTAAATAACAAATTCCTGCGGAGGCAGGAATCTCATGAAAAGAAACTATATGTTTAAATCTAATTGTTGATGAAACAAGGTTGAACAAAACTAGAATAAATAACCAAAGGATTCTCACCTAAGTAAATGAGATTCCTTTTTTCAAAGGAATTAATATGCCAATCATAAAACCAGTAAACGGAAAAACACCAAGCATACCAGACGATTGTTACATTGCTGAAAATGCAACCATTGTTGGAGAGGTTACTATGGGAAACCAATGCAGTATTTGGTTTAATGCAGTGATTCGTGGTGATGTACATTACATAAAAATGGGGAACAAAGTCAACGTACAAGATGGAGCAGTCATTCACGCAACTTATAAAACCTCACCAACTACTATTGGCAATAATGTGTCTATTGGTCATAATGCCATTGTACATGGTTGTACCATTCAAGACAATGTCCTTATTGGAATGGGAAGCATTGTGATGGACGATTGTGTTGTGGAAAGCAACAGCATTATTGCAGCAGGAGCAGTGGTAACCAAAAACACTAGAGTAGAAGCAGGCAGTATTTATGCTGGAACTCCAGCAAAAAAGATAAAAGACATTAGCAAAGAACTTATTTCAGGAGAGATTAATAGAATTGCTGATAATTACGTAAAGTATTCGAGTTGGTTTAAGGAGTAACTGTCATTCCTGCGAAAGCAGGAATCTTTTTTAAATTGTATAGAGTTTGTGGATTCCGCATCAAGTGCGGAATGACAAAAAAATTAAAACTTCAAATACTCAACCTTAAAATCCTTACCTAAAAGCGACTGCATCACTTCAGGATTTCCATTGGTGAAGAATTGATTTCTGATTTCTGATTTCTGATTATTAAGCAACTGATGTTTATCTAAAACAGCTTTGGTTTGTCTGGCAACCGCTTCACCAGAATCAATTATTTTAATGTGCTTTTGTAACATTTCAATCAGCATTGGCATTAAATAAGTGTAATGCGTACAACCTAAAACCAAATAATCCATGTTGGCTTTAAGCATTGGTTCTAAATAGATATTCAGCAGTTCTTTCATTTCATCAGAATTCAACTTACCACTTTCAATAAGTTGTACAATACCTTCACCTTCTTGTTCAATAATTTTTATTCCGTTACTGTATAAATCTGTAGTTTCATGAAATAAATCACTTGCTAAGGTTCCTTTAGTAGCTAATATGCCTACAGCTTTGGTTTGTGTTTTTAGAGCAGCTGGTTTTATAGCAGGTTCAATACCAATAAACGGAATGTGGTAGTTAGCTCGCAGATGCTTTATGGCATTTGTTGTTGCAGTATTACAAGCCACTACAATGAGCTTACAGCCTTTTTTAATGAGTAAGTCTACATTTTTTACACTAAGTTCTGTAATGCGTTCTTTGCCTTTTGGTCCATAAGGAGCATTGTAACTATCTGCCAAATAGATGGTATTTTCGTTGGGTAAAAACGCATGGATTTCTCTCCAAATGCTAGTACCACCTACACCAGAATCGAATATGCCAATAGGTTTTGCGCTCATATTACAAAAGTAAAAAAGCTGCCTAATAAAGACAGCTTTTATAATACTATTTTAAAATGAGGTTTTTAGAAACCTAATTCTTTTTTTACAGCAGGTAATAAGTCTGTGCCATCTGCATAAAGTACACCTTGACCATTCATAGAATCTAGTACATAGTTAAAGCCTTGAGCTTTTGCTACTTTTTGGATGGCAGCACGAGCCTCATCGTAAATAGGCTTCATCAATTCAGCTTCTTTTTTTGCTAAATCTTCTTGAGCTTGTTTTTGGTAAGCACCAATACTTTGTTGCATGCCTTGTACCTCAACTAAGCGTTTTTGATTTTCTTCATCAGTTTTAGTTGAAGCCTCAGCATCGTATTGTTTTGTTTTGTTTTGATATTCCTTAACCATTGTTTGAATATCAGCTTCATAAGTTTTTGCTAATTTTTCAAGTTCCGCTTGCGCAGCTTTCATCTTCGGCATTGCTTCAACCAGCTCCTGCGTGTTAATATGTGCAACTTTGCTTTGTGCATTTGTAAAACTAATACTTCCAATAAAAAGTGCAGTTGCAAATAATAGGGTTTTTAAATGTTTCATTGTTTTAAAAATTGTGTTATAAATTGTTGTCTATTAATTGTTATTATTCTTTTTTGCTTTTGCGATGCTATCTTGTTTGCGCTTGGCTTCAAGTTTAGCTTTTCGTTCTTCTAATATTTTTTTCTTTTTGTCTTCAAGTGCTTTTTTTCTGGCTTCTCTTTCGGTTAATGGTTTTTCTACTTTTGCTTCAGTTGTTTTAGTACTGTCTGTGGCTTTTACCATTTCGCCTTCAATAACATCACCAAGAGTTTTTGTTTCCTCTGTTGCTTCTTGTTCTTCATTACGCTCTTCTATTTTTTCTGCTCTTGCTTTTGCTCTTGCATCTAAAATGGCTTGTTTTTTTGCTTCAAGTTCTTGCTTTTTGGCTTCTCTGTCTGCTAATTGTTGAGCACGTTTATCAGCGATTTCTTTTTCACGTTCCGCTTTTTTATCGGCCACTTCTTGTGCAGCCGCTTCACGTTCTTCATTTACTTCATCAGGAACAACATCTTCGGCTTCAGCTTCTTTTCGTTCTTGTTTATTATTTGCTTGTGTACGTTTTGATGTTCTGTTTATTGAGCGTAATACTTGATCACTGATATCATAGCGGTCTGCTGAATAAAGCATCACTACATCTGCAGATTTGTCAAACACAAAATCATATTGCCTGCTGGTTGCAATTTCTTGAACTGCTGCAAAGATTTGGTCTTGCACAGGTTGCATCAATTGTTTTCTTTGTATCATTAAATCGCCATTTGGACCAAAACGTTTTTGTTGGTAATCTAGGATATCGTTTTCTTCAACTGTTATTTCTTCTTGACGTTCTTTAATCAATTCAGGAGTCAATAAGACGCTTTCATTGCTTAATTGTTTTTTCTTTTGCTCAAGTGCGCTTAAACGTTGTTCTACATCACTTTTCCATTTTTGCACTTTAGCTTCAAGTTGCGCATTGGCATCTTGATATTCTGATACATTTTGTAGGATGTATTCAGTATCTATATAGCCAATTCTCACACCTCGTTGCGCTAATGCGGACCAACTCATTAACGATGTAAATGCCAGTAAAAAAAGAACTTTAATTTTCATCCTGTTATTATTTAGAGTTATCGATTTCATCTTATAAATTCTTAAAAATGACGGACAAAACTGTCACGATTCCGTCAAACGGTTAATATTTATCAAATTAACGAAATATATTTTGAAAAATTTTAACGCTCGTACTAAATCGTTACTTGACCTAATAGAAAATATCGTGCCAAACTTAAAATTGTTGTCCAATTATAAAGTGGGTTTCCCATCCATTTTTGACTGTTGTCCCTGGAATTGGATCAAACCCATGTCCAAAATCTATTCCTAATAAACCAAACGCTGGCATGAATAATCTAATACCAAAACCAGCAGATCGTTTTAAAGCAAACGGATTATAATCTTTAAAATTATCATACGAAGCACCACCTTCCATAAATGCCAAGGCATAAATTTTTGCTTGAGCTCCTAATGAAATTGGATGGCGAAGCTCTAAAGAGAACTTGTTGTAAATTGTACCACCATCTTGAGACGATAGAGATTGATTAGGATAACCTCTTAAGGCAACGGCTTCACGACCATCTAAGCTATATGCTCCTAATCCATCACCACCAAGGAAGAAACGTTCAAACGGAATCACACCACGATCATTGTTGTAAGCACCTAGGAATCCAAATTCTAAACTTGGTTTTAATATAAGTTTACCAGCGATTCTAGCGTACCAATCTGCTTCAAACTTTACTTTATAAAATTCTAACCACTTGAAGCGTTCTTGGTCAATTTCTGAAATTCTCTCTGAGGCATCTGTATTTGTTGGGTCGTTTACTAAGTCTTCAAATAGTTCTTCACGTTCATTTTTTAAAGCTGCATAATCAACATTATTAACGGCCGAATAGGGGAAAGAGAACTTTGCTGTAAGGTTAAAACTTGATCCTGCTGTTGGATAAATAGGGTCTACAGAGGTATTGTTTCTGCTAATTCCTAATGTATAAGCCAAATTATTAGACGAGCCATTACCAAAGGTAAATAGACCTGTATTATAGTTTTTTAAATCGTAATGTTGAAAACTCAACGCTTGTGACAAAGTAAAATAGTCATCAGGGACAGATAAACGTTTTGCTAAACCAACAGATAAACCAGTAATGTTAAAGCGTCTGTCTTTATCAGCATTTCTGGTTATAGGATCGTATAAAAACTGTTTGGTATGTGATAATGACGTTGAAAACTGAACAGGCTTTTTACCTCCTAGCCAAGGTTCCATAAATGAGAAGCTATAGGTTTGGTAAAATCTACTAGCTTGTAAACGTAACGATAATGTTTGACCGTCTCCCATTGGAATTGGTTTATAAGCTTCTTTTTTAAAGATATCTTTTATTGAGAAGTTGTTAAATGATAGTCCTAAGGTTCCAATGAAACCACCACCACCATAACCACCTTGCAGTTCTATTTGGCTTGAGCCGCGCTCAACAACCGAATACTCCATGTCCAAAGTTCCTTCAGTTGGATTTGGATTCAAGAAGTTTGGAGATATTTGTTGTGCATCAAAGAAGCCTAACTGACCAAGCTCACGAATGGTACGTATAACGTTGGCTTTACTATATAACTGACCTGGTCGTGTTCTGAGTTCTCTATAAACTACGTGATCGTTTGTTTTGTCATTTCCTGTCACAGATATTTTATTGAAATAGGCTGGTTTTCCTTCAATAACTCTAATTTCAAGGTCAATAACGTTTCCATCTGCGCTAACTTCAACAGGAGTAATGCTAGAGAATAAATAGCCATTGTTTTGATATAAGTTAGTTAAATCCAGTCCATCTGGCTTTTCAGGATTTTCTATACGTTTCTCAAGTTCTACGCCATTATAAGTATCTCCTTTGTTTATTTGTAAGACGCTGTTCAGTTCTTCGTCTGTATATACAGTATTACCCAAGAAATTTATATCGCCATAGGTGTATTGCTCTCCTTCTTCAACTCCAATGAAAAGTGAAATGGTATTATCATCATTATACGTCAAAGAATCAGATGTAATACGAGCATCACGATATCCATTTTCTTTGTATTTATCAACAACACTAACAAGGTCTTCTTTATATTCGTCTTCAATGTATTTTGAACGTTTATGGATACGAATAAAATTTTTCTTTTTGGTGTTTTTCATTGCTTTGCGCAACTTTTTGCTCTTGAGCCTGTCATTACCTGTAAAAACAATGTCTTTTACCTTTACTTTACTGCCTTTGTCAATATTTAATTTCATATTGACTTTGTTACTTTTTACAGTATCTGTAACTGTGTATGTACTAACGTTAACATTAGCATTTAAAAAGCCACGTTTTTTGTATGTGTTTTCTATATAATTTTTTGTGGTTGTAATTAAGTTTTCGGTAACTTTTATTCCTGGCTGGAGTTTATTTTCTTTAATGACATCGTCTTTTTTGCCTTTTCTGATACCTTCAATTTGAACTTCGTTCAATTCAGGTAAATCAAACAGTTCAATTTCAAGGTATACGTTGTCGCCTTCAATTTTGGTGACATATAAATTGACACTGCTGAATAAATTTGTTTTCCAAAGTTTGTTAAGTGCATCTCTGGTTTTGTCTCCTGGTACTCTTAAGGTTTCTCCTTTTCGTAATCCTGAAAAGGTTATTATTGTTCCAGGGCTATAATCTGTATCACCTGTAATAATAACATCTGCTAATGTGTATAGTTTGTTGTCGTTTTGCGCGTTTATAGCTGCTCCAAACAATAAAAACGCTGTTAGAATTAGTCGTGTAATGTATGGTTTCAATAGTATGGTATTACTTAAGTTGTTCACTGGTTTTTCCAAATCGTCGTTCTCTTTTTTGATAACATAAAATGGCTTCGTACAAATTGTTTTTTGTGAAATCCGGCCATAATATGTTTGTAAAAAATAATTCAGCATAAGCAATTTGCCAAAGCAAGAAATTGCTAATACGCTGTTCACCACTGGTTCTAATTAATAAATCTACGTCTGGTAAATTTCGGGTGTAAAGATGCTCATTTATTACGGATTCATCAATTTTTTCTGGTGAAATTATATTATTTTTAACTTTAGTGCTTATTTGTTTAATGGTATTTAACAATTCATCGCGCGAACCATAGCTAAGGGCAAGGGTTAGCGTCATTCTTGAGTTGTTTTTTGTTTGCTCAATAACATCCATTAGTTCTCGTTGAACCTTTTTTGGCAAATCCTCTAGATTTCCGATGGCATTGAGTTTTATGTTGTTTTCTTGTAGTGTGTTTATCTCTTTTTTAAGTGATGAAATAAGGAGTCTCATCAACGTTTGCACTTCAACTTTTGGGCGTTTCCAATTTTCTGTCGAAAAGGCATAAAGTGTTAGGTTTTCAATTCCTAGTTCAGCGCTGGCTTCAGTTATTTCTCGTACAGATTTTGTGCCATTTTCATGCCCAAATACACGAAGCTTTCCTTTTTGTTTTGCCCATCTGCCATTGCCATCCATGATTATGGCTATGTGTTTAGGTAAGTTTTCAATATTTAATTGGTCTTTTAAAATCATTGATCAAAACTGCAATAACATGGTTTTCGTCCAAAGGTATAAGTTACAGTGATTCCTGTAAAAGTATACCAATCATTGTTGTTTGTGTTTCCAAAACTATAATTATCTATTAACCATTCAGAATCTGGCATACTACCATCTAGCTCATCAGAAAAAGTGTATCTGGCTCCAACTTCTAATCCAAATACAAAATTTTCTGTTAACTTAGCTTTAACTCCTAAAACCATTGGGATTCCAAACGCCCAGCTTTTATTGTTTTCTGACGTTGGTGAACCATTGTTAAAATAAAAATTTCTGTGGTAAGCTGTTGAAATCCCTGTGTATATGTAAGGCGTGAATAAATTTTCATCGAAATGTAAATTGAAATCAAAAAAATTAAATTCCATACCTGCGGAAAGTTCTAAAATAGTTGACTCAAAACCATATCTTCGTTGTTGACGTCTAGGATCGTCTGATTTTGTATCATCAGCCAATAAATCTGTATAAGTTGCCGAAACTCTCCAAGCATGCCTTGGACTACGGTTCCATTTTGCAATGCCTCCAATGGCAAATTGATTTGGAGAAATATAATTGGTTGCGCCAACATCTCCAATAAAATTGCTGCCACCAACAAAGACACCAAGCTCATAAATTTGAGCTTGACTAAATTGAAAGCAAAATACACTCATAACAATAACGGTTAAACACCTCATATAATCTCAAAAGTTTGCAAATATAATAAATAAGATTAGCCTATTATAATTTGTTGTTTAGTATTACAGATAAACAGTATTATGGCTAATTTATTGCCTAATTGCGCTTGTCTTCGCCCCAAAGTAGTTTCTTGCGAAGTGTATCTAGAAAGCTTTCGTCTTCTGGTTCAATCATTTTTATTTTAAAAGACGCTTTTTTTATGGTGATTTGCGTTGTGTTATCTAATGTGGCTATTCTTGAATCTAATGATACTAAAAAGTTATTTTCCCTTCCACTCACTTTTAGTTTTATTTCAGTTGAATCTGGGATGACCAATGGTCGTGCACTTAAATTATGTGGCGCAATTGGAGTCAGAACAAAATTGCTTGCATCAGGCATAATTACTGGTCCACCACAACTTAGTGAATAGCCTGTTGAGCCTGTTGGTGTTGCAATAATTAGACCATCTGCCCAATATGAGGTAAGATATTCTCCATTTAACTGTGTTTCAACTGTAATCATGGATGTTGTGTTTTTTCGGCTTACAGCTATTTCGTTTAGGGCAAAATTCATTTTCACCAAGCTTTCGTTTTCTGGAGTAGTAGTAATAGCTAGGAGGCTTCTTTCAGAAATATGATAATTTTTGCTAATGATATCATCAATGGCATTTTCAATTTTATGTCTTGGTATGGTTGCCAAAAATCCTAAACGACCAGTATTTATGCCAACAATTGGAATGCCTAAATCTTGAACATATGTAATGGCTCTTAATATGGTGCCATCGCCTCCAATAGTTATTAGCAAATCAAACGACTTGTTTAGTTTTTTAAAAGTTTTGAAATCGCCTGTGTTGTAATGAATTGCTTTTTCGCCATCTATCGTAGTAAAAAAGTTGTCTTCAACATGAATATCAACAAACTTTGATTTTAAAATATCCAAAAGAGTTTCAATAGATGTCTCAGAGTTTTTGTGATAAAATTGACCAAATATTGCAACTTTCATGTTTAAAGGTTTAAGTATTTATCCAAATAGTCTGAACGCTCTTTCAGGTTTTTTAAAAAGCTGTCATCTTCATGACCGGAAACTATATTATAACTGTAGCGTCTAAACGATTGAATAATTTCATTTAACCCAGCATTACCTATCTTTAATGTGATTTGTACCACATCGTTTTCGGTTTTTGAAATAAATGCACCTAATAGCTTTGCATTGTTAGACTCTACAATCTGGCTTATTTCACTAAATGAATAATCGTTATATCCTTTTTCAACAATAATAATGCCTCCAGGTTCAGAAAAGAAAGGAGTGTCATTGAAAAGCGAAATAATATCATTTAATTCGTAATAACCTATGTAATTGTTTTTGTCATCTAGAACTGGCATAATGTTGGAGTCGTTCTGTGCAAAAGCTTCCAGAACATCTAACCATAAGGCTTGTTTTCTAACAAAAAAACCATTTAAAACGTAAAGGTAATCTGCAATACTTTTATTGGATTCAAAACAATGAGCATCATTTTCAGACATACAGCCAATATAAACCTTGCCCTTTTTTATAGGGATATGAGAATAGGTAAGCTGGTTAAAAAGCTGTTGCACATCACTTATGCTGTCTGTAACTTGCATTGGTTTTATATCATTAATTATATATTCTCTAAGTGGCATAAAAATGATTATTTGTTGCTGCAAATTAATCAAAAAAACGTACAATAAGCTTAACTTACTTTGTATTTTTGCGTTTTATAATTTAGTATTTCATGACAAAACTTAGCGTAAATATTAATAAAATAGCAACTTTAAGAAACTCAAGAGGAGGTAATACACCAAATGTTGTGCAGTTTGCTAAGGATGTTCAGGAGTTCGGAGCGGAAGGTGTTACCATACATCCAAGACCAGATGAACGCCATATTCGTTATCAAGATGCGTATGATTTAAAACCTATTGTTTACACAGAGTATAATATTGAAGGTAATCCAATTCCGAAATTTGTGGATATGGTCTTAAATATTAAACCAACACAAGTTACTTTGGTGCCTGATGCAATTGATGCTATTACAAGCAACTCTGGTTGGGATACTATAAAACACAAAGATTTTTTAACCGAAGTTATCTCAGAATTTAAACGGAATAACATTAGAACATCTATTTTTTTGGATCCAGATTTAAAACAAGTTGAAGGCGCAAAAGCTACTGGAGCCGATAGAATAGAATTGTATACAGAAGCTTATGCACATCAGTACAATTTAGGAAATGAAAAAGCCATCAATCCTTATACAGAATGCGCATTAATGTCAAATGAATTGGGTCTTGGAGTTAATGCTGGACACGATTTATCATTAGAAAACATTAAATTTTTCAAAGACAATATCCCTGGATTGCTCGAAGTTTCAATTGGTCATGCCTTAATTTCCGAGAGCCTTTATTTAGGTATTGAAAACGTTGTGCAAATGTATTTACATAAACTCAAATAAATGCTATTATACTCGAACATTTTTGGAAAAGGCAAACCGTTTTTAATTTTACACGGATTTTTGGGCATGAGTGATAATTGGAAAACACTAGGCAATAAATTTGCCGAAAACAATTATCAAGTACACCTTATCGATCAACGAAATCATGGTAGAAGCTTTCACGATGATAAATTTAATTATGAAGTTTTAGTTGAAGATTTAAAACATTATTGCGACCGCCATCAATTAAACAATGTTATTTTACTTGGTCATTCCATGGGAGGAAAAACAGCGATGCTTTTTGCAACTTTATATCCTGAAATGGTTTCAAAATTAATAGTGGCTGATATTTCACCTCGGTTTTACCCAATTCACCACGACAAAATATTAGAAGGTTTGTCAAGTTTAGATTTTGATAACCTTGAAAGCAGAACTGAAGCAGATAAGGTTTTAAGTCATTATGTCTCAGATTTTGGCACACGACAGTTTTTACTTAAAAATCTCTATTGGGTTGAAAAAGGAAAACTAGGTTTAAGGATGAATCTTGAAGTCCTCAAAAACAATGTGGAAGAAGTTGGCGAAGCCTTGCCAATTTCAAACACATTTTCTGGCGACACGCTTTTTTTAAGAGGCGACAAGTCAGAATATATTGCATTAAATGATACAGCCTTAATAAAGATGCAGTTCCCAAACTCAACTATTGAAACCATCGCAAATGCAGGGCATTGGTTGCACGCAGAAAATCCAAACGATTTTTATGATAGCGTCATGTGCTTTCTAAAAGAATAATTGTTAAATTAGCAATAGTATAATCATCTTTTTAATAATAAAATCCTTATTTGTCGATAATGTAGGCCGTTGTAATGCGAAAGTTAACTAGGTTTTGAAGAGATGAATTTTAACATAATAGCCTTAAATTACAACAAGACTGACTCATAGCAAAGACTATGACAATACAAGTTTGGTTTTATAAAATCAAACTTGTATTTTTTATGTCTAAAATTAAAACATATGAAAACAATAATAAAATTAGTGCTCACAGCTATTGCAGTTATTATTATTGCAAAGATTTTACCAGGGGTCTCGCTAGACGACTCTTTTACTACGCCATTAATTGTGGCATTAGTTTTGGCCATTTTAAATGTATTGGTAAAACCGTTATTGATTATTTTCACCTTGCCAATTACTATTTTAACCTTAGGTTTATTTTTGTTGGTTATCAATGCTTTAATCATATTATTGGCAGATAAACTAATTGATGGTTTTGGTGTGTCAAGTATCTGGACAGCAATACTTTTTAGCATACTACTTTCTATACTTCAATCTATTTTTCATTCGTTAATAAAAGAAGAAAAGACCTCTTAGTAATTCTTCAAAATTAAAACTTTGTTGAGTGGCAAAAATATTGTACTTTTGCGCCCAATTTTTATTACAATAAAATGAATATTACAAGAGAAAATATTGATACGCTAAACGCTGTTGTTAAAGTAGATATCTCAAAAGATGATTATAGCGATAAAGTAGAGAAAATTCTATCGGACTATCGCAAAACAGCTAACATTCCTGGATTTAGAAAAGGACACGTGCCAATGGGAATGGTTAAAAAGCAGTATGGAAAAGCAGTCTTAATTGATGAAGTTAATAAATTACTTCAGGATGCCTTAGGGAAATATTTGGTTGAAGAAAAGCTAGACGTTTTAGGAAATCCGTTGCCAAAAGCACAAGATGATTTAGATTGGAATGCCGATAATTTTTCTTTTGAATTTGAATTAGGATTAGCACCTGAGTTTGAGGTTAACCTTAAATCAAAAAAGCCAATTACACATTACAACATTGTTGCCGATGATAAAATGATTAACGATCAAGTTAAGCATATTCAAAAGCAATATGGTAAAATAATAGCTAAAAACGAAGTTGCTGAAGGAGATGAAATTACTGGAGTTTTCAAAAATGAAGATAAAAACATTGAAAATACTACAACAATCACTTTAGATAGGTTTAAAGGAAAAGCTACTGCTAAAAAGTTTGTTGGTACTAAAGTAGGCGATGTGGTTACTTTAAAAACTAAAGGTTTATTTGATGATGATCATGATTTAATGAATTACTTAAAAGTACCTCATGACGATGCTCATGGACTTGATATTGAAGTCACATTTGAAATTACAGAAGTAAATGCACGTGAATTAGCAGACTTAGATCAAGAGTTTTTCGATAAACTTTTCGGAAAAGGCAATGTAACTTCAGTGACTGAGCTTAAAGCTAAGATAAAAGAAGATGCCGAAAAGCAATTTGTTCAACAATCTGATCAGAAATTATTGAATGATGTTACTGAGTATTTAGTTGAAAATACAAAGTTCGATTTGCCTGCAAGTTTCTTGCAAAAATGGATTCAAACCGCTGGTGAAGAAATGTTAGATGACGCTCAAGCTAAAGAAGAGTATGAGAAGTCAGAAAAAAGCATGCGCTATCAGTTAATTGAAGGAAAATTAATTACCGAAAATAACCTTCAAGTTAATTTTGATGAGTTGAAAGAATTTTCAAGGCAAATGATCAAAGGTCAAATGGCTCAATTTGGGCAGATGAATCCTTCAGAAAAAGAGTTAGATGATATTGCTGCAAGAGTGTTATCAAACCAAGAAGAAGTAAAACGTTTATCTGAGCAGTTAACAAGCCAAAAACTACTCGCATTTTACAAAGAAAACGCTAACCTAAAAGTCAAGGAATTATCTTATGATAATTTCGTAAAGGAAGTTTACGGTTCATAGTTTAAAAAATCACTATATTTAGGCGTTGAAATCGTAAGTTTTCAACGCTTTTTTATTTTAATCATTATATCAAAAAACAAATATGGATTACGGAAAAGAATTCGAAAAATTCGCCATAAAAGATCAAGGCATCAGCACTACATATTACAACAAAATTATAAGTAGTATGTACCCAACAAACTTGACTCCAAATATCATTGAAGAACGTCAAATGAACATCGCAATTTTTGATGTATTCTCTAGATTAATGATGGACAGAATCATTTTCATGGGAACTGGAATCAATGATCAGGTTGCTAATATCATTCAAGCACAATTACTGTTTTTAGAGAGTACAGATTCGTCTAAAGACATTCAAATTTACATTAACTCACCAGGAGGAAGTGTTTACGCAGGTTTAGGCATTTACGATACCATGCAACTCATTAAACCTGATGTAGCAACGATTTGTACAGGAATGGCAGCATCTATGGGAGCTGTATTGCTATGTGCTGGAGCAAAAGGAAAACGAAGTGGTTTAACCCATTCGCGTGTCATGATTCATCAACCTTTAGGTGGTGCTCAAGGTCAAGCAAGTGATATTGAAATTACAGCTCGCGAAATATTAACACTTAAAGAAGAGTTATATAAAATTATAAGCAAACATTCAGGGCAAGATTACGACAAAGTCTATGCAGACAGTGATCGTGACTACTGGATGAAAGCTGATAAAGCTCTGGAATATGGAATGATAGACGAAATTCTATCACGTAACTAAAAAATAGTAATAAGCTCAACATTCATTTGAAAAGTAAATTTCATTCGCAAAAGCTTTTGACTTGGAATTTGGATTTTGAATATTGGGATTTTAAAAAAATTATGGCGAAGGAAGAATTAGAATGTTCGTTTTGTGGTAGGAAAAAACCTGAAACAAATTTATTGATTGCTGGATTAGACGCACATATATGTGATCGTTGTATCGAGCAGGCACATGGTATTGTTATTGAAGAATCTAAGCAAATTGATAGCAGTGAGCTTTCAGCAGAATTAATGCTTAAAAAACCACTGCAAATCAAGAATTTCTTAGATGAATATATCATTGGTCAAGAGCACACCAAGCGCGTTATGTCTGTAGCAGTTTACAATCATTATAAACGTTTGTTGCAAAAACCAAATGATGATGATATTGAGATTCAAAAAAGTAATATCATCATGGTTGGCCAAACAGGAACAGGAAAAACCTTAATGGCAAAAACCATAGCTAGAATGCTTAATGTGCCTTTGGCCATTGTGGATGCCACTGTATTAACCGAAGCTGGTTATGTTGGTGAAGATGTTGAAAGTATTTTAACACGATTATTACAAGCAGCAGATTATAACTTAGAAAAAGCAGAACGAGGTATTGTATTTATTGATGAAATAGATAAAATTGCTCGTAAAAGCGATAATCCATCCATAACAAGAGACGTGTCTGGCGAAGGCGTACAACAAGCGTTACTAAAATTGCTTGAAGGGACAACTGTAAATGTTCCACCCAAAGGAGGACGCAAACATCCTGACCAAAAATTCATTGAAGTAGATACCGAAAATATATTATTCATCGCTGGTGGAGCCTTTGATGGTATTGAGCGACATATCTCAAAACGATTAAATATGTCTGCTATTGGTTATAAAGCAGCACATGATGAAGACAGTATTGATGCAGATAATATCTTACAGTACATCACGCCAAAAGATTTAAAAGATTTTGGATTGATTCCAGAAATCATTGGTCGTTTGCCTGTGCTTACTTATATGAATCCTCTTGATGCAGATACGCTCAGAGCCATTCTAACAGAACCAAAAAATGCTATCATTAAGCAGTATGTTAAGTTATTTGCTATGGATGATATTGAATTGACTGTTACAGATGGCGCTTTAGATTTTATTGTTGATAAAGCCATAGAGTATAAGTTAGGAGCAAGAGGTTTACGTTCGTTGTGCGAAGAAATCTTAACAGATGCCATGTTTAATTTACCAAGCACAGACGAGAAAAAGCTGAATGTAACAAAAGCTTACGCTGAAGACAAACTTACTAGAACCAGACTTAAAAAATTAAAAGCTGTTTCCTAATGGTCATTGCGAGGCAAATTTTTGCCGAAGCAATCTTTTTGAATAGGAACTGCTATAAAATTAAGAAACCACTCTGTTTAGAGTGGTTTTTTATTTTGGATTAATCTTGATATTTGCTATATCAGTTTTTTGTTTCGTTTTATTCTGGAGTAAAAGTAACATTATTATCCTATAATTTTTTATTATTAGACAAAACCAAAATTTAACTCGTTTAAATAAAAGTAGGTTCAAGTTTCTTCGGTAAATGGTAAGATTAAAAACTCATTTAACTAACCATTCAAACTCATCAACTCCTCCATATAATCTCTGGTATTAGAGAGTCGTGGGACTTTGTGTTGTCCACCCAATTTGTTGTTCTGCTTAAGCCAATCGTAAAATAGTTGAGGTCTAGCAATGTGTATTTTGGGTTTGTTTAAGGTCATGTTATTATAACGCTTGGCTTCGTAATCTGAGTTTAACGACTTTAAGGCATTGTCAAACAACTCATTAAAATAATCTAGGTTTTTAGGTGGTGTTTTAAATTCTATCAACCATTCATGTGCTCCTTTTTCTTTGCCTTTCATAAAAATAGGCGCAGCAGTATAATCTACAATTTCAGAGCCTGTTTTTTTACAGACTTTTTTAAGAGCATCTTCGGCATTTTCAATAATAAGTTCTTCGCCAAATACATTAATATGGTGTTTGGTTCGTCCAGATACTTTTATACGATACGGATTTAATGAAGTGAATCTTACTGTGTCTCCAATTTTATAACGCCATAATCCAGCATTTGTAGTAATTAAAACCGCATAATTGGTATCTAACTCAACACCTGACAATGGAATGACTTTAGGGTTTGATGAACCATAGGTGGACATATCAATAAACTCATAAAAAATACCATAATCCAACATTAACAATAACTCATTAGAGTTATTTTGGTCTTGAATAGCAAAAAACCCTTCAGAAGCATTATAAATTTCGTAATATTTAAACTCCTTCTTTGGAAGAATATTTTTGTACTGATCTACATAAGGCAAGAAACTCACACCACCATGAAAATAGACTTCCAGGTTTGGCCAAACTTCAAATAAAGAAGTTTTGTTAGTAGTTTCTAAAACATTGTTTAGTAACACCAACATCCAGGAAGGTACTCCAGCCAAACTGGTTACATTTTCATTTATGGTTTCATCTACAATGGCTTGCATTTTATATTCCCAATCACTCATCAGAGACACTTTATTACTTGGTGTACTACTAAACTCTGCCCAAAAAGGCATATTGTCAATAAGTATGGCAGACAAATCACCAAAAACAGTTCCGTTTTCTCTATACAGTTCCTTGCTTCCTCCAAGCCGCAAACTCTTTCCAGTAAACAATTGTGAGTTTTCGTTGTTGTTTAAATACATGCACAGCAAATCCTTGCTTGCTGCATAATGGCAATCTTCTAACGATTCTTCACTAACAGGAATAAATTTACTTTTAGCATTGGTAGTTCCGCTTGATTTCGCAAACCATCTTATAGGAGTTGGCCAAAAAATATTGTGCTCGCCTTGTCGTGATTTTTCAATAAGGTTCTGATAGTCTTCATAACAAGACACTGGAACACGTTCTACAAAATCTTCGTAATTATTTATCGAAGCAAAGTCATATTGCTTTCCTATTTGTGTGTCCTTAGCCATTTCAATGAGTTGAAGAAGCAACTCATTCTGAACTTCATTAGGATATTTTAAAAACAATTCAATTTGATGAAAACGTTTTTTCAAAAACCATGAGGCAACAGAATTGACTAAGGGAATTGGCATATATTGGTTATCTTTACGATGTCTAAAATAGCAAAAATCTTTTTATGCAGTACCAAGGAACCTTAACAAAAATGGAAACTGAATTTAGCAGCCCAATTCAGTATTATTTAGTGTTTGAAACCGATTTTATAAACATGAACCAATTGCTAAATAAAACGCTAAAAATCAATTTTGTAAAGTATGAATGTTTGAACTGTAAATTAAACAAACCTATTTATAGGCAAGGCTTTTGCAAAAGCTGTTTTTTTGATATTCCTCAAGCTGCAGACTGGATAATGCGACCAGAATTAAGCACTGCTCATTTAGATAAAGAAGATAGAGACTTGGAGTATGAGAAAAAAGTACAACTACAACCACATATTGTATATTTGGCAAATTCAAGCAATGTAAAAGTTGGAGTCACCAGAAAAAGCCAAATACCAACTCGATGGATAGACCAAGGCGCTCATGAAGCCATAGAAATTGTTGAAGTGCCAAATCGTTATTTAGCTGGAATTACAGAAGTGGCTTTAAAGGATCATGTTGCAGATAAAACCAATTGGCGGAGCATGCTAAAAAATGATGTTGTTGATGAAAATTTGGTTGAATGGCGCGAACGACTAAAAAGCTATATTCCTGATGAAGCTATGGATTATTATATTGCTAGTAACACTGAAACAAATTTAGAGTTTCCAGTGCTTAAATACCCAAAAAAACCTTCAAGTTTAAACTTAGTGAAAGCGCACGAATACGAAGGGAAATTAGTAGGTATAAAAGGACAATACCTCATTTTTGAAGACGAAACCGTTTTTAATGTTAGAGCTAATGAAGGTTTAGTGGTCGCAATAGCCATCAATTAAAAAATCCCATTTAATTTTTTAAATGGGATTGCTCATTTATACTTAGATGTATTAATTGTCTTCTTGGTCTTTAAGGCTTTGTATGTAAGATGCTTTTTGTATTTCGCGTCGTCGCTTAACAGAAGGTTTTGTGTAAAACTGACCATCTCTTAAATTTTGCATCACTTTAATATTTCTGTGTTTTCTTTTGTAACGTTTTAAGGCACGTTCAATGCTTTCGCCTTCTTTTATAATGATTTTTAGCATATAGATTTTTTATAGATTTATGTTTTAGGATTGTCCTAAATACGTTTTAAGTACTTTACTTTTTGAGGTGTGTCGCAACCTGCGAATACCTTTTTCTTTTATTTGTCTAACACGTTCTCTTGTAAGCCCAAAAGAATCGCCAATTTCTTGCAGGCTCATTGGGTGTTTTTTGTTAATTCCGTAATAATGTCTAAGCACTATGGCTTCTTTTTCAGATAGCGTATCTAATGCACGATTAATTTCAATAGTTAGGGAATTTTGCATTAGATCGGCATCTGGTTTTGGTGATTCATCAGATTTAACAACATCATAAAGCGTTGAAGTTTCACCTTCTTTTAAGGGCATATCCATAGACACATGTCGTCCAGAGATTTTCATAGATTGCTTTACATTACTTACTGAAACATCTAAAGTTTTGGCTATTTCTTCAGCACTTGGAGCTCTTTCATGAGTTTGCTCTAAGAATGAATAGGCTTTATTTATTTTATTGATGGAACCAATTTTATTTAATGGCAATCTCACAATTCTTGATTGTTCAGCTAGTGCTTGTAAGATGGCTTGTCTAATCCACCATACAGCATACGAAATAAATTTGAATCCTCTGGTTTCGTCAAAGCGTTTGGCCGCTTTTACTAAGCCAGCATTTCCTTCGTTAATTAAATCTGGTAACGATAAACCTTGATTTTGATATTGTTTTGAGACTGATACTACAAAACGTAAGTTAGCAGTGGTGAGTTTGTCTAAAGCTTCTTGATCTCCTGAGCGAATTCTTTGTGCTAATTCTACTTCTTCATCAGCTGTGATTAATTCAATTTTGCTAATATCTTGAAGATACTTGTCAAGCGACTTCGATTCTCTGTTGGTAACTTGTTTCGTGATTTTTAATTGCCTCATATATTAAGATTAAAGTTTAAGTTATACATTTTTACAACTTAACGTTTTATTTAAGAAATCCTAATAAATGAGTGTTTTTATTCCAAAAAAGAGTAAAAAATCACAAAAAAAGAACGAAAAAGAACAAAAACTGCTAATTTGTGGTGTCTTTTTTCTTTTTTCGATTTTTAATTAGATCTCCCAAAATTCCTTTCACTTTGTCTTTCCCAACATTTTTTAGGCTATCAGTTTTTGTAGTTGTACTATCTTTTTTAGTTTGAGTTTCAACTTTAGTGCTATCAATGTCTTTTTTATTTTTATTAAAAAGATCACCTACAAGATCTTTCAGTTTGTCTTTGCCTTGATTCACAAGTTTTTGTTTTTCAATTTCAATAAGTTGTTTTGTTAAGCTTGAAACGCCACTGGTTAAATCTGTAGTCACTTTTGGACTCGCATAAGTTCCAGAAATATTTGCAGTTACTGGAATGGTTATTTTGTTAACCTCGTTATCATTTATTCTTCCAATGAGTTGGTTAACTTCACTACCCAAATATTTTGCAGGCACATTTAAAACGGCTTTATAATTTAATGATTTGTCAAAGCCATGAGAGCCTGCTACCTCAATAGCTATGTCTTTATAATTAATAGTAAAAGGTTTTACATTTACCAATCCGTTTTCAATAACCAAATTTGTTTTTAAATTTTTTAAATTCAATTTTTCTAAATCGAGGAAATTCAAGTTTTCTTCTAATTTACCAATCAGCTTTAAATTGTCTTTGTTTATAGAATTCACTAAAACTTCAGCAAACGTTTCACCAGAAATTGTAGCTAAATTTGGCGTGAAGGATTCCGTTAGATTTCCTTTTAAATTGATGGTGGAATTTAATTTTCCTTGCAACGCATTAGCAATAGGAGCAATGGTTTGAAAAAATTCCAAATCGTTAAAAGATTTGGCTATATCAAATCCATCTACACCTAAATTGATATTAAAGGTTGGCGTCTCTTGTTGTGTTGATACATTACCAGTAATGGCTAAAAATCCATCAAAAAGTTTTGAAGTTAATCCTTTTAATACAGCTTGTTGATCTTTAATGGCTAAAGTACCACTAACGTCTTTTAAATTCAAATTATCATAAATAACAGTGTTTACATCTGCTGTAATATTACAATCTAAAAACTCTGGTATTTTAAGTGATTCTTTGTTTGATGTTGTTTTATTTTCTTCTGCAACTTTATCTTTTGCAACCATAAAATCGTTAACTGCAAATACGTTTGAATTTACTTTAAAATCACCTTGAAGCTTGTTCTTTTGCATTAAAAACCCAATCAGATTTTTAATGGTTCCAGTAGCATTAATGTCACTTTCGCCAGTTTTAGCATTAAAATTATTTAAAGAAATTGTTCCAGGATTGAAAGTTAAATCTGCTTTTGAAATGTGAATAGGATTGACAATATCTTCTGAAGAAAAAATAAAATCAGTAATACTCACAGAGCCAGTATTTTTAATACGATTGTATGCATTGGTTTCAATGGCATTCATATCAAAAGAGGTATTCACTTTTCCTTTTAAAATACCACTTAGTTGTTTTTCCAATTGAATTGGATAAGCTTTTGAAATGTTGGCAAGGTTCAGTGTACCATCAAGATTGGCATTTACCAGAGTGTTTGCGCCTAAGTTTTTCAAAATAACTGAAGATTTAAAAACATCTTGGTCTATTTTAAAGTTAAGTGTAGTTAAATTGATATAAGTATCATCAGGATTTCCATTGTCATTTTTCACTGTGGCATTAATACTGATACTTTCAACGCGTTTAGGAAGGTCAGGGTATTTAAACGAAGCATTATCAGATACCATTTTTATATCGATGGTTGGAATTGTTGTTTCTGACATCAATCCTTTAACGATGCCTTCTACTTTAAAATCGCCAGAGGTCTCAACATTATCCAAATTTTTGGAAAAACGTTCTGGCATTACAGCCAGAAAATCTTTAAATGACGATTCAGGGTTTTTAAACGTAATATCTATAAGCTGTCCTTCTTCTTTTAACTGCACAAAACCGTTAAATTCCAATGGCAATTGATTGATAAACCCTTTGTTCTCTTTGAAGGAATATCTGTTTTCCTTAAGATTTAAATCAATTAAAGCATCTAAAGTAACGTGGTTGTTTTCAAGGTAAGAAGCATTGTCTATACTTAAACTCACATCAGCTTCAGATTTTGTGTCTAACTCTGAAACCACATCTGTAAATAAGGCATTCCCAGAATGATTTAAATTAGTAACATATACAGTTGTATTGTTGTTTTCGTTAATATAAGTGAGCGCACTGTTAGTAATGTTGTAGTCTTCAATATTGATTTTAAAACCACTTTCAGAACTTGCTTCGCTGGAACTTTCAGTTTTAAAAATATCCCAATTAGTTGCTCCTGTTTTGCTTTCTTTTAAAGTCATTAAAGCTTCATCAATAGCAACACTTGTAATGGCAATAGGTTCATCATTTTGGTTTTTAAAAAGCTCTTTAATAGCCATTTTTAAACCAATGGATTTTGCTGTAGTAAAAGTGTCGTCTTTAAAAGGCTCGTTGTTAGTTATGTTAAGATTGCTTATGGTAACTTTGGCGTTTGGGAAGCTGCTAATCAAGCTCAAACTAACATCGTCAAACTCAACTTTGGCATTAATGTTTTTGTCTGCATAGTTTTGTACAATGGCATCAATTTTAGATTCTAGAACAAAAGGGATTGCAATTAGAATCACCACAAAAATCAATAAGATAATTCCTATAATTTTAAAAATCTTCTTCATACATGTTGGTTTATATCACTATATACGTTTAAAATGGAAAAATAAGTCTTAATGAAATACTAAATGAGCGAAATTTCTTCGTTCACTTTTAAATTAAAGCGTTTTCTGAATACATAAACGCCTAAATATAACAATGGCGTATCTAAAGCTGCGACCATTACTTTAAACAAAAAACCTGCGGCAAGTAAGCCATTAAATTTGCTCCATTCGATGATACCAAAGGAACATAAAAGCAACAATATGGTAAGCGTATCTACCAATTGAGAAGAAAATGTAGAAAAGTTATTTCTAAGCCATAGATGTTTGCCATTTGTGAGTCCTTTCCAGAAATGATAAATCTGAATGTCTATAAATTGAGCCAACAAATAAGCCATCATGCTTGCAAAAACTGCAACGATGGTATTTCCGAAAACTGTATGGAACATATCATCGTTAACATAAGACCAAGATGTAGCTGGTACATTATCTGCCACTAAAACAATAAGTAACGAAAACACAGATGCAAAAATTCCTGTAACCACAACCTGATTGGCACGTTTTTTACCATAAATCTCACTAATTAAATCTGTAATTAAAAACGTTATAGGATATGGTAATATGCCTACAGAGATTTCAAATAAGTTGGCTCCAAATATTTCTATATCAAAAGGATACCAATAAAAAAATTTCTGAAAGATCAAGTTTGAAACCACCAAAGACGTGATAAATAATGCTCCGAGAAGCATATATATACGTTGTGCCAAAAGCTTATCTTTTATCGTCATTATTTACTTTACTATTCTATTGTCAGTTCGAGTGATGCGACGCAGGAGCATTGTATCGAGAACTATTATTTTTTGAACCTCTTTTTTGCTAAGTTAGAAAGTTTTTCAAACTCATTATTAATGAGAGCATTCTTTTTAGCTCCAGACCAGTTCTTTATTTGTTTTTCAGTTTGAATCGCAATTTCAACATTTGTAAATTCAGCATAAAACTTTAAATTAATAGGTCTTCGTTTAAACGTATAGCTATCAATGTGTTTTCCTAATTGGTGTTCAATGAGTCTTTTCTCCATATTAGATGTAATACTTGTATAATAGGTATTGTCAGAGCATTCTAAAATATAAACATAGTATGTTTTCATTAAAATTTAGGGTTAAATCTTCTCGATACAATTCCGATAAAATATCGGAATCACTCGAAGTGACATTTTGAATTGAATTGACTAAAAATATTTTGTGAATAAATCATTACAGTAAATATAACCTAATAATTTTTGTTTTAGTTATTTTGCGAACTCGTATGAATCAACCCAATAACATCTACATTTCATTAGGCAGTAATAAAGGCGACAAGTTTAAAAACTTGCAGAATGCTATTGATTTAATTCATCAAAAAATCGGTTTTGTATCAAGTATATCAAGGGTTTATAAAACGGAAGCCATAGGTTTTGAAGGAGACGATTTTTTAAATACTTGCATTGTTGTTGAAACAAATCTCAAGCCTAAAAAAGCAATGCGATTATTGCTTAGCGTTGAGAAAGAATTAGGTAGAACAAGAAATAATGCTAAAGGTTACCAATCTAGAATTATAGATTTAGACATCATTTTTTATAATGATGAAATTATCGATACTAAATTACTCACAGTTCCACATCCTGAAATGCACAAGCGTAGGTTTGTGTTGCAGCCTTTAAAAGATATTGCACCTCAGGTGGAGCATCCAAAAAAGAAAAAAACAGTAGCTGAGCTGTTAGAGCAAAGCAAAGATAAAAGTGAAGTAGACTCAATTAACATCTGGTTAAAAAATCCAAGCAAATCTTACGATTTCTCATTGTACAATTACATTGCTATTGAAGGAAACATTGGCGCAGGAAAAACAAGTTTTGCAACACAAATGTCTAGAGAGTTTAATGCGAAACTCATTTTAGAGCGTTTTGCAGACAACCCTTTTTTGCCAAAGTTTTACAAAGAACCACTGCGTTATGCCTTTACTTTGGAGATGTCTTTCCTTGCAGACAGATACCAACAAATTAGTGACGACTTATCGCAACTGGATTTGTTTAAGGATTTTATTGTGAGCGATTACGATGTGTTTAAGTCGCTTATTTTCTCTAAAATCACCTTGCCTGAAGACGAGTTTAGACTGTATAGAAAATTGTTTTATCAAGTATATAAAGATATTGCCAAGCCAGATTTGTATGTGTATTTATACCAAAACACAGAACGACTGCAACAAAATATTAAAAAGCGAGGTCGCAATTACGAACAAGACATTGAAGACGAATATTTAAATAAAATTAACTCAGGTTACTTAGACTTCTTAAAAAACCATCCAGAATTTAATGTGAAAATCATTGATATTTCAGAACGAGATTTTGTAAAAAACCGTGAGGATTATCTTTGGGTGTTGGATGAGATTTGTTCAAATTAATATAATTTAATATTAAATGGAAGTAAGAATCAATTCGTTAACTGAAGCATATGAATTTTTAAATAGTTTATTGCCAGATAATTCAGATTTTTATTTTAGAGGTCAGGCAAATTTTGAATGGAATTTACAACCGTCTGTTTATAGGTTTAATAATTTTCTTAGATATCAAACTGCTGTTTATGAAAACACTCTGCTACAATTCAAGCCAGAAAAACCATTGCCTCCTTTAATTCACACCGAATACGATTTGGAATGGTTGATGTTATGCCAACATTATGGTGTGCCTACAAGACTTTTAGATTGGTCTAGTGATTTTACTACTGCTTTATTTTTTGCATGTTATGATAAAGAAAACTTAAACAAGGATGGAGTTTTATTTATCTGTGATAAAAACGACTATAGTAGTTTGAACAGTTATGGCGAATTTCAGCAAAATAGTAGAAATGTAGGAAAAATTTCATTTATGAAAACCATGATACCTAACCCAAGGATGAGAAGCCAATCAGGTTGTTTTATGATTTGGGATAGCTATCCATTAGATAAAGACAAATCAACAGAAAGTTACGATTTGTGGGAATATCACAAGCATTATGAAAATGACTTTACTCTTAAGAAGATTATTATTTCGAGCCAAGCAAAACTTGGAATAATTGCTGATTTAAGAAAAATATACGATATTACTTATAATAGTTTATACCTTAATGCCAATCAATTTGTAAGGAAATGGACTTCACATTTTGATGTTATTAGAGAAAGAGTATATTTGATAACACTATGGATTACTGATGCAGAACGATTAACTGATGAGCAAGTGAAGCATGTATTGAGATTAACAAATGGAGGTATGAAAAACTCTTTTAAAGGCTGTGTAAATTTGAGTTCATTGGTATTAGGCAGAAAACCAAAATAAGATTTATTGGGATAGCTTACAAAACAAATCCCAAATCACCACACCACAGCTCACCGAAATATTCAACGAATGTTTGGTGCCATATTGCGGTATTTCAATCACCACATCACTTGCATTTACAACCTCTTGTTGCACGCCTTTTACTTCATTGCCAAAAACAATCGCGTATCTTGTTTCTTCAGTAGGCATAAAATCATTAAGCTTGGTTGCATTTTCAGCTTGTTCAATAGAAATGACTTTGACACCCTGAGCTTGTAATGATTTCACTACGTCTAGCGTGTCTTTAACATATTCCCAAACTACAGTGTCTGTACTTCCCAATGCCGTTTTATGGATGTCTTTATGAGGCGGTTTTGCAGTAATGCCACAGAGATAAATTTTTTCAATCAAAAATGCATCACTTGTTCTAAAAACACTTCCAATATTATTAAGACTTCTGATATTGTCTAAAACCACAATCAAAGGCGTTTTTTTAGTGTCCTTAAATTCCTCAACTGATAATCTGTCGAGTTCGCTGTTTTTTAGTTTCCGCATGTTTAATAATTGTAGATAACTTATGGTAGAACGCTTTTTAAAAACATGAAATATTAGTTACATTAGCGTTCTTACAATCTTTGCAAAAGTAACACATAAAAATCACTTAAAATTGGCCAAAAAAGCAAAAAAAGTAACACCATTAATGCAGCAATACAATGCTATAAAAGTAAAGTATCCTGATGCCTTGTTGCTTTTTAGAGTAGGTGATTTTTACGAAACCTTTGGAGAAGATGCCGTTAAAGCATCAAAAATTTTAGACATCATTTTAACCAAACGAGGTGCTGGAAGCGACAGCGAAACAGAATTGGCTGGATTTCCACATCATTCCTTAAACACCTATTTACCTAAGCTTGTTAAAGCAGGTTGTCGTGTTGCTATTTGTGATCAATTGGAAGATCCAAAGCTTACCAAAACTATTGTAAAGAGAGGCGTGACAGAGTTAGTTACTCCTGGAGTGGCCTTGAATGATGAGGTGTTAAGCTCAAAGTCCAATAACTTTTTGGCTTCAGTGTATTTTGGAAAATATATTGGCGTCTCATTTTTAGATGTCTCCACAGGTGAATTTTTAACCTCTCAAGGAAATGCCGAGTATATTGATAAGTTGCTTCAAAATTTCAATCCGAGTGAAGTATTAATTGAAAAGCGAAAGCGTAAAGAGTTTACCGAAACTTTTGGTAGTGATTTTCACACCTTTTATATGGAAGATTGGGTGTTTCAAGACGATTATGCTAATGAATCACTAAACAATCACTTTCAAACAAAGTCCTTAAAAGGTTTTGGCATTGAAGATTTATACGAAGGCATCGTCGCGTCTGGTGCTATCATGCATTACTTAGGTGAAACACAACATCATAAATTGCAACATATTACGTCTATTCAACGCATAGCAGAAGATGCTTATGTATGGATGGATAAGTTTACGATTAGAAATCTTGAACTCTATCATTCTACCAATACCAATGCAGTGACTTTGCTTGATGTGATAGACAAAACCATTTCACCAATGGGAAGTCGTATGCTCAAACGTTGGTTAGCTTTGCCTTTAAAAGATGGGCAAAAAATTAGGCAACGTCATGAAGTGGTGAAACATTTGCTGAATCATGAGACCACATTACAGAAGTTGCAGCATCAAATGAAACATATTGGTGATATTGAACGCTTAATTTCTAAGATAGCTACTGCCAAAGTGAGTCCACGAGAAGTGATTCAACTTAAAAATTCTTTAGAAGCGATTGTACCTATTAAAGCAATAGCAAGTAACAGTGATAATGAAGCTTTAAAAATTATTGGCGAACACATTCAGTCATGTGACATATTGAGAGAACGTATTAAAGAAACGCTGAATGAGGATGCTCCAGTAAATATTTTAAAAGGAAATACCATTTCTTCAGATTTTTCTTCTGAATTAAAGGAGCTTAGAGGTTTGGCATTTTCTGGTAAAGATTATTTAGATAAGATGCTGGAACGAGAGAGTGAGGCCACAGGTATTACGTCTTTAAAAATCGCCTCCAATAATGTGTTTGGGTATTACATTGAAGTTAGAAACACACATAAAGATAAAGTTCCAGACACCTGGATTCGCAAGCAAACTTTAGTTAGTGCAGAGCGTTATATTACTGAAGAACTTAAGGAATACGAATCGAAAATTCTTGGAGCCGAAGAACGAATTTTAGCTATAGAACAACAGTTGTTTGCTGAGCTTGTCGCTTGGATGAACAGTTATATTAAACCTGTACAACAAAACGCATCTTTAATAGGTCGTTTAGATTGCTTGTGTGGCTTTGCACAACTTGCAAAAGACAATAGTTACAATTATCCAGATATTGATGATTCGTTTGATTTAGATATTAAAAATGGTCGTCATCCAGTCATTGAAAAGCAATTACCAATAGGCGAACCTTATATTGCCAATGACGTCTTTTTAGATAGAACTTCGCAACAAATTATCATGATTACTGGGCCAAACATGTCTGGTAAGTCTGCTATTTTACGTCAAACAGCATTAATTGTGTTACTAGGTCAAATAGGAAGTTTTGTGCCAGCAGATGAAGCTAGAATAGGTTTGGTAGATAAAATATTCACTAGAGTAGGAGCTAGTGATAATATATCAATGGGAGAATCGACCTTTATGGTTGAAATGAACGAAACAGCGTCTATTTTAAATAATATTTCGGAACGCAGTTTAGTGTTGCTAGATGAGATTGGTAGAGGTACGAGTACCTACGATGGTATCTCCATTGCATGGGCCATTAGTGAGTATTTGCACGAGCATCCTAGTAAAGCAAAAACCCTGTTTGCCACTCATTATCACGAGCTAAATGAAATGACCGAAACCTTTGCACGCATTAAAAACTATAATGTATCTATCAAGGAACTAAAGGACAATGTATTGTTTTTAAGAAAATTGGTTGAAGGAGGAAGCCAGCACAGTTTTGGTATCCATGTGGCAAAAATGGCTGGAATGCCGCAGCAAGTGATTCATAGAGCCAATAAAATATTAAAGCAGTTAGAAAAATCACATTCCAGCGAAGAGCTCACAGATAAAGTAAAATCACTTAATGATGAAATGCAGTTGAGCTTTTTTAATTTGGATGATCCTCTTTTAGAGGAAATTAAAGATGAAATTTTGCACATTGATATTAACACCTTGACACCTGTTGAAGCTCTAATGAAGCTTAATGAAATAAAGCGAATGCTTCAAAAGAAGAAAAGAGCATAAAAATTATGAAAAAGCCTTTGGTATTATTATAATTGTATTAAATTTGCATCCGCAATCAAGAGATTGTACGTTCATTAAAAACTGCGAAAGTAGCTCAGGGGTAGAGCATCACCTTGCCAAGGTGAGGGTCGCGGGTTCAAATCCCGTCTT
>JAGQYS010000010.1 GCA_020435965.1 Flavobacteriaceae bacterium
TTTTCCTTTCCATAATTTTTGGTAATCCTTTTTTTTTATTTGAAACTAGATGTAGTGTGTTACAATAAGCACATCTGAGCTATGTGTTTCTGTAACATACTTGAATTATTTTATCAAAAAATTAAAAAAATTAAAAAAATGGACTCAGGAGTAACCTTAATAGGCATTTTTATAGTTGTACTTTGTGCAATACCTTTTGTAATACCTTACATAAACAGAAAGAAAATTGAAAAACAATTTTTATTATCACTCAAAGAATTAGCAAAACAAAACGATTGTAGCATAAACCAATATGAAATTTTTGGAAACTTTGCAATTGGTATTGACGAATCTAAAAACTTTGTGTTCTTCACTTTAAATGAAGAAGAAGGACTAAATAAACAATGTGTTAACCTGTCAATGATTAAAACTTGTATTATTAATAAAACTTATAGATTAACAGCTAAGAAAGAAAAAATAACAGACAAATTAAGCCTATACTTTAGTTTCAAAGAAAAAAGCAATCCTGATATTGCTTTAGACTTTTACAATTCAAATGTAAATTACCAACTTAATGGCGAAATTCAGATCATTGAAAAATGGAACCAAGTGATTAATAATGCACTAGGGACCAAAATTTAAAACTATTAATTTTAAAAACACATAGGCAACTGTAGATTAAAAAAATAAACTTTTATTTAATCCATAAACAGCAATAAAAGCTGTTTTAAGTTTATAAAATCTGCTTTTGTTTATGTGTTTACCAATTACATCAACTCCCTAATATTAGCATAGCTGTTCTTCAACGCTTTGGCTTGCTTTTTCTTTCCCAGCCATTTTACTTTGGTAATCCCTTCAGAAGCTTCAGGTAGTAGGTCTCCATTATAAGAGGTATACATCTCAAACCAATAGGTTATTTTTATTTTATAGCGACTGTTGCGTTTAAAAATATGATACGTAGTATTTAACGGTTTAGTAATGGTTAAGTTTTTAACACCTGTTTCCTCTTCAACTTCACGTATGGCACCTTCTTCAATAGATTCGTTCCCTTCAATACGTCCTTTAGGCAAATCCCATTTATCGTTCCTAAAAATAAACAGCACTTTGCCTTCATTGTTATACACTTTGCCACCTCCAGCAATCACATTCGGGAATTTTTTAAGAAATTTCTTTAAAAGTTTGTCTTTGTTTTTGTGGTATAAATAAACCCCTTTGTTGTTTCCTCGCTTAAGATCCCTAACCACTTTAGGCAAGTCAACATACTTTAAAGGATAGGTTTTATAAAGTTTATCCTCTGATATTTCAGAGGTTAATATGATAGGTTTGTCGTTAACAAAAACTTTATACATGGAGTGCACAAGATGTTGGCAATGGTAAAAATATCATTTTTTAATACAATGAGGCACTTCTTTAAAAAAAAATTTAATGGAACGTTTTAATTCCCTAAAATTAAATTTATGCTTAGTTTTGCAATATGATTGCCAACAAGACTATTGCCAAAAAAACTGCTGAAGTTTTGCTTCAGATAAACGCCATCAAATTAAGTCCGAATGATCCTTTTACTTGGGCTTCTGGATGGAAATCTCCAATTTATTGCGATAACAGAATTGTACTTTCCTATCCACCAATTAGAAATTACATTCGCGAAAAAATAGCCAAACACATTGAAAAGCACTATGGAAAACCAGATGTAATTGCTGGTGTTGCCACAGGAGCTATTGGTATTGGCGCTTTAGTTGCAGAGTATTTAGGCTTGCCTTTTATTTATGTGAGACCAGAACCCAAAGGTCATGGTCGCAAAAACCAAATAGAAGGTCATATTGAAAAAGGACAAAGCGTTGTTGTTGTTGAAGATTTAATTAGTACTGGAAAAAGTAGCCTAAATGCTGTAAGAGCATTAAAAGAAGCTGAAGTGAACGTAAAAGGTATGGTTGCAATTTTTTCTTACGGATTTGATATAGCGAATAAGAATTTTGAAAAAGAGCACATAACACTTCACACACTTAGCAATTACGAAAATTTGTTAGAGCAAGCTCTGGACACAAATTACATTAACAAAAAAGAATTGGCGACGTTGTCACAATGGAATGCCAATCCGAGTGAATGGAACGCTATTTGATGTTGAGGTGTATGTTGTTTTGTTGTAGAGTCGTTTTAGGCCAATAACTAAACAACATACAACTTAACGACTTAACAACAAAAATTATAATGAATTTAGAATCTCCAAAAGTAACGATAGACAAATCAGCTCAAGATTGTTTTGATTTTTTATCGAATGTAGAAAATTTTGAAAAATTAATGCCAGAGAACATCAGTAAGTTTGAAGTTTTAGAAAACGACAAATTTCTATTTGCTTTAAAAGGCATGCCAGAAATCATCTTAAAAAAGAAAGAGGTTGTGCCTCCAAACAAAATTGTTTTAGGAGCAGCTGGCGGAAAACTGGATTTCTCATTAACTGGAGACATCAATGAAATTGAAGCGGGAAAAAGCGAAGTTACTTTGTCTTTTGAAGGTGATTTTAATCCTATGATGGCCATGATGATAAAAGGCCCAATTTCAAAATTCATCGAAACCTTGGCTACTAATATGCCAAAGGCCATTTAGTATAGTAATTCAATTTCTTTAAGATCGAATTTTTTAACGATTTCATCTTCCAAAAGCACTTGTAACTTACCATATTTGGTAACACCTTTAATAAAACCAGAAAACATTTCGCCTTCAACGTTTTTAAATGTTGAAGGTTTGTTTTTTCTGAACAATAGATTTTCATATTCAGTTTTAACTGCATCGTATTTCTCTTCCTGTAAAAGCAATGAATAATATTTAGTATCATTTATAATACTATGCAAAATTTCATCCAAATCATAGTGAACTCCAGTAATGCTCTTTAGTGATGACGCTTTCGGAAGGTTCTTAAACTCGGTCTGGTTTACATTAACACCAATCCCAATAATGGTAGAGTTTAGTTTACTTTTTATGACATTCTCAATTAAAATTCCACAAATCTTTTTATCTGCTGACAAAATGTCGTTAGGCCATTTAATAGATAAATCAGGAATATTTAACACTTTAAACGTTTTAACAATAGCCAAAGAAATCGCCATGCATAAGTAAAAAGGGAATTCAACATCATGCATGCTTAAATCCTTAAACAAGCTAAACATCAGGTTTTTACCCTTTTCAGAGTCCCAAACAGTGCCCATTTGGCCACGTCCTTGTGTCTGGTGCTTAGCAACTACTATGGTATAGTCCTTAAGAGTCTTCTCATTGCATAATTGCCTTAAATAGGAATTTGTGGAATCAATGGCATTAAGTTTGATTATAGGCATAGAGATAAAGATTTTTTAAATTATAAATTTCTTAAGATTTTTTACATGTACATTGTAGCAAAAAGTAATAACTTTGCACAAATTAAAACAAATTAATGACGAAAGAAAACAAGAGCGCTGACCAATTGATAACAACCATATTGGAAGGTATTGAAGATGTAAAGGGACAACATATAAATATTCTAGATTTAAGAGATATAGAAAACACTGTTTGCGACTATTTTATTGTTTGCGAAGGTACTTCAAACACACAAGTTAATGCCATAGTCAATTCCGTACAAAAAAAAGTAAGTAAAACACTTAGAGACAAGCCTTGGCACATTGAAGGTAGTGAAAATGCCGAATGGGTTTTAATGGATTATGTCAATGTGGTCGTACATGTATTTCAAAAACATATCAGAGAATATTATGATATTGAGAGTCTTTGGGGAGACGCAAAAATGACCGAAATAAAAACAAGTTACTAAAACATAGTTAATGTCAGATAATAAGAAAAACATAAATAAAAAGCCTAAACTAAGTCCTTACTGGATTTACGGATTCATCATTGTTATATTTTTAGCAATCAATGTATTTTCCGGAGGAATGGGTTCAACTGCTGGAACACCAACCACTCAAGATAAATTTTTTGAATATTTACGTAATGGTGAAGTTGAAAAGGTTTTAATCATCAACCGTAGAGAGGCTCAAGTCTATTTAACACCAGAAGCTGCAAGTTCTTCAGAACATAAGAATACTGTTAAGCCTCAGCTATTACCTATTTCAGGAAAAGCCCCTAATTACGAATTTCAGTTAGGTGATCTTCAAAACTTTGAAAACACGCTTAGGCAGATTAAGTCAGAAAATAATTTATCAACCATCGTTGATTATAAAATTGAAGAAAACGTTTGGGGAGATTTCTTACTAACCTTATTACCATTTGCCTTAATTATCGGTGTTTGGATATTTATTATGCGTCGCATGTCGTCTGGTGCTGGTGGTGGTGCTGGTGGGCAAATTTTCAATATCGGAAAATCTAAAGCCAAGCTATTTGATCAAAACACAGAAGTAAAAACAACATTCAAGGATGTTGCAGGACTGGAAGGTGCTAAAGAAGAAGTACAGGAAATTGTGGATTTCCTGAAAAATCCAGAAAAATACACATCACTGGGTGGTAAAATCCCAAAAGGAGCTTTACTTATTGGGCCTCCAGGAACAGGAAAAACTTTACTGGCCAAAGCAGTTGCTGGTGAAGCCAAAGTGCCTTTTTACTCTTTATCTGGTTCAGATTTTGTTGAAATGTTTGTAGGTGTAGGTGCTTCAAGAGTACGTGACTTGTTCAAACAAGCAAAAGAAAAATCACCTGCCATTATTTTTATTGATGAAATTGATGCCATTGGTCGTGCTAGAGGTAAAAACAATTTTTCTGGTTCTAACGATGAGCGTGAAAACACTTTAAACCAGCTTTTAACAGAAATGGATGGTTTTGGTTCAAATACCAACGTTATTGTTCTAGCTGCAACAAACAGAGCTGATGTATTGGATAAAGCCTTAATGCGTGCTGGACGTTTTGACAGGCAAATATTTGTAGATCTTCCAGACGTAAGAGAACGTGAAGAAATATTTGAAGTGCATTTAAGACCTCTTAAAAAAGCCAAAGGATTGGATTTAGATTTCTTATCAAAGCAAACACCTGGTTTTTCTGGTGCAGATATAGCAAACGTATGTAACGAAGCAGCACTTATTGCCGCAAGAAAAGGTAAAAAAGCTGTAGACAAACAAGATTTCCTGGATGCTGTTGATAGGATTGTTGGAGGTTTAGAAAAGAAAAATAAAATTATCACTCCTGCCGAAAAAAGAGCAGTTGCCTTTCACGAAGCTGGTCACGCAACCGTAAGTTGGATGCTTGAGCATGCTGCACCTTTGGTAAAAGTAACTATCGTACCACGTGGTCGTTCGCTTGGTGCTGCTTGGTATTTGCCAGAAGAGCGCTTAATTGTACATCCTGAGCAAATGTTGGACGAAATGTGCGCTGCGCTTGGTGGTCGTGCTGCTGAAAAAGTGATTTTCAATAAAATTTCAACAGGAGCTTTAAGTGATTTAGAAAAAGTAACTAAACAAGCAAGAGCCATGGTTACAGTTTATGGCTTAAGCGATAAAGTTGGAAATTTAACCTATTATGATTCTACAGGACAAAACGAATATGGCTTTACAAAACCATATAGTGAGCAAACTGCAGAGTTAATTGATAAAGAAATTTCAGATATCATTGAGACCCAATACCAACGTGCTATTAAACTATTGGAAGACAACAAAGACAAATTAACCGAACTAGCTGAAGTATTGCTTGAAAAAGAAGTTATTTTCAAAGATAATTTAGAAAAAATATTTGGAAAACGTCCTTTCGAAGAAGATATTAAAGCTGACGCTGAAAAGGATAAAAAAGCAAGCTCTGAAGAGGAGTAAAACCTTACAAAAATCTTAAAGTTATCAACACTTAACATAAGATTTTATATATTTGGTAAAATCCAGTAGATAATTGGTTAATAGCATAAACCCTAAATGAGTCTATTTCGTAAAATTTTCGGCCCAAAATCTGACGAATCTCAAGAACATCTTAAAAATGAGGAGCGCAGCAAATATATGCCTGATATTAAGCTTCCTATAGACGAACGCTTTACTATTAATTTTAAAGCAAATGGTGGAAAATTCCTCTATTGCGAAGATATTGACGAAGTAAACGACAACCTTAAATTGATTATCACTGAGAACGACTGGGAAGATGCTAATGTGATGCTCCTTGACAACCGTCTAGCCGAAAAATTCAAATCTCATAATCTAAAAATAAACAATCGTTCTAACGATTGTGCCTATTTTTTATCCACTTGTGAATATTTGATTTCCAATGATGGTTCTTTGCTTATATCGTCACATCAAATAGCTGAAAAGAAATTAAAAGACTTACCCCAAAACTTTGTCATATTCGCTACCACAAGCCAGTTTGTAGAGACCATTAGTGAAGGATTAAGAGGTATTAAAAACAAAAACAGGGAAAAAATACCTTCAAACATTACTACAATCAAGCATTTTAAAGCTTGTGACGATAAAGATTTCTTAAGCTATGGAAGTAGTTCAAAAAACTTATATTTGCTCCTACTAGAAGACCTTTAACCCAACCACGTGAAAGAACTAATTGTTAGAGCAATTTCGGGAGCTTTATATGCTGCATTATTCCTGCTATCCTTACAATCACAACATGCTTTAATTGCGTTGTTTTTTGTTTTTGGAATTATTTGCATTGCAGAATTCAACAAGCTCATCAACCAAAAAGGAATTAGTTCTTACGTTATCTTTGTCATTTTATATTTGGCTTTTGCTTATTGGCAGCTAGTAATAGAAAACAATGAAGGGTTTGTTGAAGCAATACAGATTTTGCATGTGGTAACCATATTTGTAATGCTGTTCCTGATTAAGGATTTGTTTTCCAGTAAAACCTTACCTCTTTTCATTACCAATAAATACATCAATACTACCTTCTATTTATCAAGTGCTTTTATTTTTATCATATTAATTGCTAATTACTATGAAGAATTTAACCCAAATATTCTATTGGGTTCATTCATTTTAGTTTGGGTTAACGATTCGTTTGCCTATTTGGTTGGTAAAAATTTCGGAAAACAAAAACTGTTTCCAAGTATTTCACCTAAAAAAACGGTTGAAGGCTTTTTAGGAGGCTTGTTTTTTGCATGTGTGAGCAGTTATTTTATTGCAAAATATTCACATACTTTTGAATTTACCAATTGGTTGGCACTCGCTATAATTGTAAGTGTTTTTGGCACCTTAGGCGATTTAATAGAATCTAAATACAAACGACAAGCTGGTGTTAAAGATAGTGGCGTAATCATGCCTGGACATGGTGGATTACTTGACCGTTTAGATAGTATTATTTTTGCTGCTCCATTTATTTATTTATTTTTAAGGTTAATAAAACATGTTTCATAAAGAAGGCCATAAAATTATTATAGTAGCAACAGCCATTGTGGTTGCTGCCATTTTATTGATTGATACATTGGTGAATATATCTTGGTTACGAATGTTGCTACAAATTGCGTTTCTGGTGTTTTTTATTCTGATTTTGCAATTCTTTAGAAACCCAAAACGTCTTACAAGCTTAAATGATAACAATGTTGTCTCTCCAGTGGATGGTAAAGTGGTTGTGATTGAAGAAGTAGAAGAAACCGAATATTTTAAAGACAAACGCTTACAAGTGAGTGTGTTTATGTCGCCAATAAATGTACATGTTACACGTTATCCTATTGGTGGAAAAGTGCTTTATAGCAAATATCATCCAGGAAAATATTTAGTAGCTTGGTATCCAAAATCAAGCACTGAAAACGAACGAACCACAGTTGTGGTAGAAAATGCTTCCTATGGCAAAGTATTATTCAGACAAGTCGCTGGAGCTTTGGCAAAGCGTATTGTAAATTATGCTAAAGAAGATGACACTGTAACTCAAGGTTCAGACCAAGGGTTTATTAAATTTGGTTCAAGAGTAGATTTATATTTACCTTTAAACACCAACATAAAAGTACAACTCAACCAAAAAGTAAAAGGTGGCGAAAGCATAATTGCCGAAATGTAATGACCTCTGAAGAATTGGACATAAAATTTAGAGAAGCTGTTGATAGAATCAATGCGCATACTGAGCCATTTCCTGCCGACACCTTACTAAAGTTGTATGCCTATTACAAAAAAGCAACTAATGATTATGGCAGACCTAAAAGCAGAGAGCCATTAATTAATGCTTTTAAAACCAATGCACTTTTTCAAGCGGAAGACATTAGTCAAGATGAAGCCAAACAACAATATATTGACTTGGTTGATAATTACTTTTTATATCGTAAGTAATTAATAATCTTGACTTTGTAAGAAAAAACATCTAACTTCGCTTTTGGACGATATCATTCATAAACAAATTGACAAACCATATCTTAACCGTTGTGCGTCATACAAAAAACAAAATCCTAGAAAATATGAAAACAATATTTAAGCATCTTTTACCGACAATCCTTTTGGTATGTTTTACGAGTATAATAGAAGGTGTCCAAGCCCAAAATAATTCGTCTTTATATGATATTCCAACAGCAGAAAGTGTTTTAAAAAACATAAAAGGAAACAATAAAAAAGATACATACGCAAAACAATATGCAGCCTTGGTTGAGTTAACAAACATTGTTAAAACCTATAAATCCGATAAAACTGATTTGATTGTATCAAAACAAATGGAAGAATATCAAAAAGCACAAGATAAAGTTTATCAAGATTTCAAAACTAAAGCAGGTGGTTCCAACAATGAATGGCATGAAATGTGGAGAGAATATGTTTATAAAACACCAAGATTTCGGGAAGAAGAAGTAATTGAGACTTTGTTTAATCAGAATGCCAAAAATCATTACTTAAAAAAACGTAAAGAATTAAATGACAGGTTAAGGAAATCAGCTGATGCCCTAGATGAACAAAATGCTGAAATAATATCAATACAGGATGAAGAAGAAACTAGGATTAAAGATTTAAAACAAAGAAACAAGGAAATAAGGAAAGGCTTAATTCCCTATATCATTGGATTAATTATCGGCATTTTTATATTATTTAAAGCAAGAAACTGGAATCACAAGTTAAGGGAATACGAATTCAAAAACATAACTGATGGTGGTGTTGTAAATTTTAAAGATTTTAAAGAAGCAGAAAGACACAGAAAGAATAAGGGTTACTCAAAACTTTTATGGACTTTAGGTGTTATAGTTGTTCTTTATAATTTTATGGCTCTAGTTTTTAACTTAACCAAATTAACATACGTGTTTTAAAAACTTGGGATAATAATTTAAATAAGTACGAACGCACAACAACGTGTAAGCGCAATAACGGCTGAATTTCCCAATCGGAAATTCAACTCGTTTTGCTATCTTTAGTGTGTCAGCGGAAAAATACTCGCGCATTTTCCCGTTACTGACGCTTACACAAAACCGAAAGCGAAACCCTTAATTCAAACTCGCTAAACTTGCCTTTAAGGTTTCAATTTTTGCCAAAGCATCTGCTTCTTTTTTACGCTCGCTTGCCACTACTTGTTCTGGTGCTCCAGCCACAAAACGTTCGTTAGACAACTTTTTCTGTACAGACTTTAAAAAGCCTTCAGTGTAATTGAGTTCTTCAGTTAGTTTTTCAATTTCAGCCTCAACATCTATACTGCCTTGCATTGGCACAAAATACTCGTTAGATTTTACTCTAAACGTCAAGGCACCATCAATAGGTTCGTTGGTATAATTTAACCCAGAAATATTGCCAAGTTTTTCAATCACCACATCAAAAGTTGAAGCAACATTTTCATTGTTCAATACATGACATTCAATAGCATCTTTAAAAGCGATATTTTTTTGCTTTCTAATGGTACGAATGCCTGAAATGACTTCAGCAGCAAAATCAAATTCATTTATAATAGTTGCATCAACCGATTTCGCCTCTGGCCATTTGGCAACAATTAAAGCTTCTTCAGGAGAGCGTTCCGTAACGTGCTGCCAAATCTCTTCCGTTAAGAATGGCATAAAAGGATGTAAAATCTTTAAATTATTTTCCAAAATGGCAATAACGGCATCATACGTTTTTCTATCGATTGGCTTTTGGTAAGCTGGCTTAACCATTTCTAGCAACCAAGAACAGAAGTCGTTCCAAATCAGTTTATAGGTTTCCATTAAGGCATCGCTAATACGATATTTACTGTAATGATCTTCAATTTCAGTCAAAGTGTTTTGAAACTTGTTTTCAAACCATTCTATGCTCACTTTAGCATAATCTGGTTGTTCTATATCTGCAACTTCCCAGCCATCAATCAATCTAAAGGCATTCCATACTTTATTCCCAAATTGTTTTCCTTGCTGGCAAAGTGCTTCATCAAACATTAAATCATTTCCTGCCGCAGAACTTAATAGCAATCCAACACGAACACCATCAGCACCAAAATCTTCAATAAGTTTTAAGGCATCAGGAGAATTTCCTAAAGACTTACTCATTTTACGACGTTGCTTATCACGAACCAAGCCTGTTAAATAGACATTTTCAAAAGGTTTTTCGCCTTTATATTCGTAGCCTGCAATAATCATACGAGCCACCCAAAAGAACAAAATATCTGGTCCAGTGACTAGGTCATTTGTTGGATAATAGTAGTTTATTTCTTCGTTTTCTGGATTTCTAATCCCATCAAATACACTCATTGGCCATAACCAAGACGAAAACCAAGTGTCTAAGGCATCTGTATCCTGACGTAAGTCGTTCTTAGTTAATTGTTGGTTATTGGTTTTTTGTTGAGCTAGTTTTAGAGCTTCATCCAAAGTTTCGGCAACTACAAAATCTTCTTTTCCATCGCCATAATAGTAAGCTGGAATCTGTTGTCCCCAAAGTAATTGACGCGAAATGTTCCAATCGCGAATGTTTTCCATCCAATGACGATAGGTGTTTTCAAATTTCTTTGGAAATAACTTTATTTCTTCATCTACTAAAACCGCTTTAATCGCTGGTTTTACAATATCTTCCATTTTTAAGAACCATTGATCACTCAAACGTGGTTCAATAACAGCATGTGTACGCTCGCTAGTTCCAACTTTATGAGTAAGATCTTCAGTTTTTACTAAAATACCTAAATCGTCTAGCTCTTTAGCTACATCTTTTCTAGCCACTACTCTATCTTTACCTTCATGATGCAAGCCAAAACTGTTCATGGAACCATCGGCATTTAGCACATCTATAACTTCAAGGTTATGTCTATCTCCTATTTCCTTATCGTTAACGTCATGTGCAGGAGTTACTTTAAGGCAACCTGTTCCGAATTCAATATCTACATAATCATCTTCAATAATTGGAATCACTCTATTACAGATTGGCACAATCACGTTTTTTCCTTTTAAATGCGTAAAACGCTCATCATTAGGATTTATACAAACAGCAGTATCACCTAAAATGGTTTCAGGACGTGTGGTTGCAATGGTTACAAAACCATCTTCACCTTCAATTTTATAATTTACGTAGTATAGTTTGTCTGTACGCTCTACGTGATTTACCTCTTCATCAGACAATGTGGTTTGAGCTTCTGGGTCCCAATTGACCATTCTGTAACCTCTGTAAATAAGGCCTTTGTTGTACAAATCAACGAATACCTTTATTACAGCCTCATTCATATCGTCATCCATAGTGAATTTGGTACGATCCCAATCACATGAACAGCCTAGTTTTTTGAGTTGTTCAAGAATTACACCTCCATATTCGTGAGTCCATTCCCAAGCATGCGCTAAAAATTCATCTCTTGTCAAATCATTTTTATCAATGCCTTGTTCTTTGAGCTTGGCAACCACTTTAGCCTCAGTAGCAATAGATGCATGATCAGTACCAGGAACCCAACATGCATTTTTGCCTTGCAAACGTGCGCGACGAATCAGTACATCTTGAATTGTATTATTGAGCATGTGTCCCATGTGAAGGACTCCAGTAACATTTGGTGGTGGAATAACAATGGTATATGGTTCTCTTTCATCTGGTTCTGAATGAAAATAATTGTGTTTCATCCAGTAATCGTACCACTTGCTTTCTACATTATTAGCATCATATTTTGATGGAATAGACATACTTTGGAATAGTTTTTGAATAATAAAATGCAAAAGTACTTATAATTTGTATTCTGTAAAATATTAATGCTGTATAATGTACGTGTATTCTTAATGTTGGTGTTAAGATTAGTGCATTACATCCAAAAATTTTGCAGAATGCTCAAAAAGTGAGTATGTTTACAATACTAAAAATTAAAATGATGAAACAATTAATTACAATTTTGTTTGTAGGACTGATAAGTTTTTCAGCATTTGCCCAAGATAAAGTGGCAAAAATCGAATTTGATTCAGATACTATTGACTATGGAACAATTGAAAAAGGAGCAGATGGTGTTCGTACTTTTAAGTTTAAGAATACTGGTAATGCACCTTTAATTATTACAAAAGTAAAATCCAGTTGTGGTTGTACTGTGCCAAAAAAGCCTGAAGACCCAATAATGCCTGGAATGACAGGAGAAATTACAGTAAAATATGACACTGAAAGAGTCATGCCTTTTCGTAAAACCATTACAGTTACCTCTAATGCTGAGACACCAATTGTTGCCTTAAAAATTAAAGGCACTGTTGTAGATTCCAATAAAACAAGTGTGTTAGAAAAGAAAAGCAAAAGCTTAATAGAACAATAAAATTATTATACAAAAAGACCTTCTGAAAAGAGGGTCTTTTTTTTAAAACATACTTTTTTAAAACATACTTTCCAGTTTAAATTCAAACTTTTTTTGAACGCCTTTACGGTCTATAAGCAACCTTATTCGTTTACCATCTTCATCAAAAAACATCTGGATAATTTGCTGTAAAGAATAAAGATGTGCATGCTTATTATTAATATTAAGAATCACATCACCAACTTCTATACCTGCTCGATAAGCTGGAGAATCAATCCGTAATTCAACAATTTTAAAAGAAGGCGCTAAAGAATATTTATAACTACCAGAGGACATAAGTGAACTAGTAGCAACAGACTCGTTAACAGACTGAAAACGTGAAATACCACGATCCTGTTCTACCGTTTTTACAACTCTAACACCATCGTGCTCTAAACTTATCCCACTTTTATTATAATAAAATGGATCTGAGAAATTCCTATTTCGTTTCAAGCTTATTTTTCGATTAGGATAATCAAAAATGATGTTAAATCGTTTTAAAACTTCGCCAGAAATGGTACCGCTTCGTTCTTTAAACTTTCTAGCAAAACTTATTGATGTAGAGTCTGGAAATGCAACGTTAACTCTATCTAATTTAAATTTCCCTAAGGAAAACCCATCTACTTTGGCTCTTTTACCATAAACACTGCCACTTAAACCTCTTCCTAAAAAGTCGTCAAAATATTTTTCAGGAATATCAATACCTCGTTCTTCATCATGAAATAGCCAAAGGGCATCGCTTCCACCAGAATCAATTAATAAAGTGACAGGGATTTCTTGATTGTTCATGGTAACAACAGCATTTATATAAGGCTTGTTATTAAAAAATTCTATATCAAAAATTTCACAAGAAGAGCACCTTTTGGTTTTGTACTTATCAGGAGTATAAAGTTTAAGATATCTTGAAGCATAATTTATTTCAACTACAAAATCTTTTAAAAAATCATAACCTATAATTCCATGAATGGGCACTCCAAGCCTTGGAGCAAAATTTAAATCTGGATCAAAAACCGCATATAAACTCTGGCTAATGCTTAAAGCGTTTCCAATTTTAAAAATATTGTTTCTAGATATTAAGGCTTCGACAGATTCGCCTTCGCCCAAACCACGTAAGTATAATTTTTCTGTTTGGTTTATTTTCAATTCTTCGGTTATGTTTAAAAAATTAAAAATAATAGGTTTGCTCACTCCTGTATCAAGTAAAAATGATAGTTCAACACCATTTATTTCAACAGGAATAACAATAAGGTTATTTATTAATTTAAAGTTGATTCTATCCTTATCTCTTTCTTGAAGTACAAACTTACCTTGAGAAAAAGAAAACAAACCACACCATAAAAATAAAAAAGCAATTTTTTTTGATTGATACATTAAAAAACAAAGTATTTAACGTGTGATCTCTAATTTACAAATCTTTTTGTAAATTCTGCATTGAACTTTAATAATTTAAATGAAATTTAAGATAAATTTTGCAACTTTGCACTTCACTTTAAAGCACACAGAATGCCTAATATTTCAAATAAAGGCTTATCAATGCCACAATCGCCAATTCGTAAATTGGTTCCTTATGCTGAATTGGCCTACAGCAAAGGAAAAACAGTATATCACTTAAATATTGGTCAGCCAGACATTAAAACACCGCAAATTGCTATGGATGCTGTTAAGGTTCACTCTTTGGATATCTTAGCGTATACACGATCTGAAGGTTCTGATGAATACAGAACAAAAATTGCCAATTATTACAGCAAGCATGATATAAATATAACAAAGCATGATATTATTGTTACCACTGGAGGAAGTGAGGCACTATTATTTGCTTTTGGAAGTGTGATGGATACTGATGATGAAATTATTATCCCAGAACCTTTTTATGCTAATTACAACGGGTTTTCAACCGCTTCAGGTGTAAAAATAGTGCCTGTAATCTCTAAAATTGAAGACAATTTTGCTTTGCCTCCAATTGAGGAATTTGAAAAACTTATCACTCCAAAAACCAAAGCAATTTTAATTTGCAATCCTGGAAATCCTACAGGCTATTTATATTCTAAAGAAGAGATAAAAAAACTTGCTGATATTGTTAAAAAACACGACTTGTTTTTAATTGCTGACGAAGTATATAGAGAATTTGCTTATGATGGCATTAAACATTATTCCATACTTCAAGAAGAAGGCTTAGACGAACATGCCATTGTGATTGATTCGGTTTCAAAACGATACAGTATGTGTGGCGCAAGAATTGGTTGCTTGGTTTCAAGAAACAAAGCGGTAATTGCTACAGCACTAAAATTTGCACAAGCACGATTGAGCCCTCCAACTTTAGCTCAAATAGCCAGTGAAGCTGCCTTAGACACACCACAAAGTTATTTTGATGATGTGATTAATGAGTATGTAAAACGCAGAAACACCTTAATTTCTGAGCTTAAAAAAATCGAAGGATTAAAAGTAGCTACGCCAAAAGGAGCATTTTATTGTATTGTAGAACTACCTGTAAAAAACTCTGATGATTTTGCCCAATGGCTATTAGAATCGTTTGATGTAAATGGCGAAACCGTTATGGTAGCTCCAGCTGGAGGCTTTTACTCATCACCTGGAGTTGGCCTTAACCAAATCAGGATTGCTTACGTCCTTAAAGAAGAAAGCCTTATCAAAGCTGTACATATTTTAAAGGAAGCCCTTAAGGTATACCAAGATTAGTGCACATTCAAAAAAACATATCGCTAAAGCCTTACAACACATTTGGCATTGATGTACTTGCGAAACAATTTGTTTCAATCAATAGTATCAATGAATTGATTGATGTTTTAAAATCTGAAAACCATCAATCAAAATTCATTTTAGGAGGAGGTAGCAATATGTTGCTAACCCAAGATATTGATGCCTTAGTCTTACATCTCAATTTAAAAGGTATTTCAATTATATCTAAATCTGAAAATACAGTTTTAGTAAAAGCTTCTGCAGGAGAAAATTGGCATAACTTTGTGTTGTGGTGTATTGATAATGATTTTGGAGGTGTTGAAAATTTATCCTTAATTCCAGGGAATGTTGGCACTGCTCCTATTCAAAATATTGGTGCTTATGGTGTTGAACTAAAAGATGTATTTGACTCTTGTGAAGCCTTGCATATAAGTTCTGGCACTATAAGAACATTTAACCATCAAGATTGTCAGTTTGATTATAGAAATTCAGTATTTAAAAATGAAAAGAAAGGTGAATTCATCATACTGAATGTCACTTTTAAACTAACCACAAAAAATCATCAAATTAAAACTGATTATGGTGCTATTGCCAGTGAGTTAAAGCAAAAAAACATTAAAAAACCAACCATAAAAGATGTTTCAAAAGTAGTGATTGCAATACGTTCGTCAAAGCTTCCAGATCCAAAAAAAATTGGAAACAGTGGTAGTTTCTTTAAAAACCCTGTCATTTCAATAAAACATTACAGTGCGCTCAAGCAAAATTTTCCAGATATGCCAAGTTATAGTGTTTCAGAAAATTTGGTTAAAGTTCCTGCTGGTTGGTTAATTGAGCATGCTGGTTTTAAGGGTAAAACTTTTGGCAATTATGGTGTTCATAAAAACCAAGCTTTGGTTTTAGTAAACTATGGCAATGCTAACGGAATTGACATTAAAAATTTGGCACAACTTATTCAAAAAACAATTGTCAGAATTTTCAATATTGAGCTAGAAGTAGAAGTGAATATTATTTAAACAATTTTTCCTTTACTTGAACGTTTGCTAAGTTTCAGCGCTCAAATTGGTACAATTGTTGCCATTTTTTAGTAAATTTAAACGCATCCTAACAAATTAAATACGCTTGATTACAGATTTAGAAAAGGAAATCGTGAGCCTTTTAAAAAAAGGAGATAAAAGAGCAATTTCAATTATATATGAAAATTACTCAAGCGCTCTTTATGGTGTTATTTTAAAAATAACCATAGATGAAGCCATTGCTGAAGATGCATTACAAGAAAGCATTATTAAAATTTGGCGATACGCCAAAAAATATGATGCCGAAAAAGCTAAGCTTTTCACATGGATGTATCGTATTGCAAGAAACACTGCTATTGACAAATTAAGAAGCCATAACTTAAAATTTACTAAAGAAGTCCAAATTTCAGATTCAAACGTATATAAGTTATCAACAGACAGTATAAATCAAGACGCGATTGATTTAAAAAAACATGTTGCAAACTTAGACTCTAAGTACCAAATTGTGTTAAACGCTCTTTATTTTGAGGGCATGACACAACAAGAAGCTAGCGAAGAATTAAATATTCCGTTAGGCACTATAAAGTCTAGATTAAAAATTGGATTAAGAGAATTAAAAAAGGTCTATAATCCTTAAAACGTAAAGTCATGAAAACAAAAGTACTCAATTTTTTAAATTCTGGATTACTGGATAAGTATGTTATTGGTGCTACGACAGACTTAGAATCTAAACAAGTAGAAGATTACATTAACAAATACCCAGAAATTGAAGAAGAATACAACTTACTTCAAGAACAATTGGAGTTGGCAGCCAGGACCAATGCTGTTAAACCTCCAACAAATGTATTGGCATCTATTTTAAATGAACTAGATGAAAAACCTGTTATCACCTTGAACGAAACAAGAAAAAGATCAAAATCATGGTATAGCATTGCGGCAAGTATTGCTGCACTAGTATTTGCAGGTTCGTCATATATGCTTTACACTAAAAATCAAGTATTACTTGAAGAAAACAATACCATAGCTGAAGAAGTTTTTGATTTAAGAAAAGATATCAACGAAAACAACAATAAACTTGATAATGTACTTCGTGCATTTAATAGGCTAAACAATCCTGAAACCGAAAAATACGTGCTTCGAGGAAACGAAAGAGCTAAAGAACTAAAAACCGTTGCGTATATAAATCCTATTGATAAGTCTTCATTGATTGATGTGGTTTCATTACCTAAACTTTCAGATGAGCAAACCTATCAAATGTGGGCAAATTTACAAGATAGAAAGATAAACTTAGGAACATTAGACGCCTCAAATGGCAAGCTAAAATCTGTTCCTTACATTGAAGATGCTCTAAGTTTAAGTATTACCATTGAGCCAAAAAACGGCAACAAAATGACATCTTCAGAGAATTCTGTTGCTGAAATACCTATAAAAAACAAAGACAATTAGAGCAATCTAATTGCTAAAGAGAGGCTTCCTAAGAATTGATTAATAGCATTATCCTTAAATTAGAAGCCTCTTTTTTATTTAATTATTTTCGGTTGCAATACCATACTTCCAAATAAGTGTACCTAGAATACCACCAGCTAAAGGCGCCACAATAAACAACCAAAGCTGTTGCAACGCCATACCTTGAGCTAGCACTGCAGGCCCAAAACTTCTAGCGGGATTCACAGAAGTTCCAGTTACTGGAATAACAACCATGTGAATTAACACTAAAGTAATACCTATAGCCAATCCAGCCATTGTAGAATTACCTAATTTAGACGTTACTGCATGAATAACAATCAAGAAAATTGCAGTAAATACCAATTCTGCTATAAATGCCGATTGCATACTGTAATTCCCTAAGTATCCTTCTCCCCAGCCATTAGAGCCATAAGCCCATTCGCCAACTTCAAAACCAGATTGACCATTTAAGATAAGTGATAGTACTAAAGCACCTAGAAGCGCTCCAATACATTGCGCTATCACGTAACCAACTGTATCTTTCATAGATAACTTGCCAGCTACAAGCATTCCAACGGAAATTGCTGGGTTAATGTGGCATCCTGAAATTGGACCAATAGCATAAGCCATAGCTACAACCGCTAAACCAAAAGCAAGTGAGATACCTAATAAACCAAGCCCTGAAACTGCTCCAACAGATCCACCAGCAATGGCAGCTGCACCACAACCAAATAAGACCAAGCAAAACGTTCCGAATAATTCTGAAATAAGTTTTTTCATAAAAAAATAATTAATGGTTAGTTAGTAATAAATATAAACAATTATAAATAAGACACTTAAAAAAATTCGAAGTCACAAATACTATACTTATCTAAAAAAAAGAAATTTAAAGCCTCCTAAGTAATTTATTAGAAAACATTATCTTTGCACAAAGAAATTACACAATGAAACTTCTACTTATTACACTTGTCATATTAGCTTTGTGCATTGCAGGAATTGCCATAAAACTTTGGGCAAAAAAAGACGGACAATTTGCTGGAACATGTGCAAGCCAAAACCCAATGCTAAACAAAGATGGCGAAGCTTGCGGGTTTTGTGGCAGAACTCCAGATCAGTTTAAAGATTGCAATGACCCTAAACATTCTTAGTTTTCAATGTTTTTGTTTGATGTGCTGCTTTACGCATTCTTAGTAATTGTTGGCATTCAATTTGTTTATTACGTTATTATATTCTCTAAGTTCTCTTTTGCAGAAGGAGACAAACCATCCTTAAAGAACATTCCCGTTTCGGTTATTATTTGTGCTAAAAACGAAGCCAAAAATTTATCAGTTTTAATTCCAAAATTATTAGAGCAAGATTACAAACAATTTGAAATTGTATTGATAAATGATGCTTCAAGTGATAATAGCTTGGAGATCATGGAATCTTTTATGTTTAAATATTCAAACATAAAAATTGTTAATGTTGTAAATAATGAAGCCTTTTGGGGAAACAAAAAATACGCTTTAACGCTTGGCATAAAAGCAGCTACTCATGAGTTTTTGTTGTTTACAGATGCAGATTGCATTCCTAATTCAAAATACTGGATTAAAACAATTAGCAGTCATTTTTCCAAAAATAAATCAATCGTTATTGGCTATGGAGCCTATGCTAAGCAAAAAGGTTCTTTTTTAAATAAGCTTATTCGGTTTGAAACACTACTTACGGCCGTACAATATTTTTCGTACACAAAAATTGGATTGCCATATATGGCAGTTGGGCGAAATTTAGCCTATAAAAAAGAGACCTTTTTTAAAACTAATGGTTTTATTAGCCATTTTAAAATAAGATCTGGTGATGATGATTTATTCGTAAATGAAGCTGCGACCAAAAAAAATACAAGCATTTGCTTTTCTGAAGATAGTTTTACTATATCCAAGCCTAAAACAACATTTATTGAGTGGTTCAATCAAAAACGTCGTCATGTATCAACAGCACACCATTACAAATTTAAGCACAAGTTCATGCTCGGTTTGTTTTATGTTTCACAATTCCTTTTTTGGCTGTTGGCTATTGTACTTCTCGCTGTTGCTTTTAAACCAATAACAGTAATGTTACTTATTGGTTTAAGATTTATGTTTCAATATGGAATCATTGGCTCTTCAGCAAAAAAATTAAATGAAAAAGACATTATTTTGCTATTACCATTATTAGAACTCTTTTTAATTATTTTTCAATTCTATATCTTTATAACCAATCTTGTATCAAAACCAACACATTGGAAATAATTGAAGCCATTGAAAAGGCAAAAAAGAACAATCAAATTGCATTCAATTTTTTACTCGATAAGTTTTGGAACGATGTCTACGGATTTCTTCTAAAACGTACTGAAAATGAAAATGATGCTGAAGACATATCTATTGAAACATTTTCACGTGCGTTTGATAAGATAAGTTTCTACGACCCGAAATATAAGTTTAAAACATGGCTTATTACTATTGCCAAAAACATTCATGTTGATTTTTTAAGAAAGAAAAAGAACATTATTTCAAGCGATAAAAGTAAAGATGATGAACATCATGCAAATTTAATTATTGATGAATCACCTTCGCCTGAAGACACTTTAATTACTGAGCAAAATTTAGCAAAACTTTTGCGTGATATTAAAAAACTAAAACCTCATTATCAGGAAGTTATTAATTTAAGATACTTTCAGGAATTAAGTTACCAAGAAATTTCTGATGAACTCCAAGAACCAATGAGCAATGTAAAAGTCAAACTGCTTCGTGCCAAAAAACTGTTGGCAGAAATTATCCGAAAGAAAAAATGACAGCAATTTTAAAGAAATTAGGCCCTGGCTTACTATTTGCAGGTGCAGCCATTGGAGTTTCACATTTAGTACAATCTACAAGGGCTGGAGCTGATTTTGGTTTGGGCTTACTTTGGGCTTTACTTTTGGTTAATTTATTTAAATATCCTTTTTTTCAATTTGGCCCTCGTTATGCTTCGGCAACTGGAGAAAGTCTATTGGATGGATATAAAAAATTAGGAAAAGGTATTTTAATTGCTTATTATATCTTAACATTTGCCACCATGTTTACTATACAAACTGCTGTTACTATTGTCACAGCTGGAATTGCCACATCACTCTTTGGCAATTTTTTAAGTATTGAAATGTGGACAGTAGTTATACTATTCATTTGCTTATTACTACTTGTTATTGGTCGTTACAACTTGCTTGATGTTTTAATGAAAATAATCATTATCACTCTAACAATAAGCACATTGGCTGCAGTTGTAGTTGCTCTTTCAAGTAACAATCAACCAATTTCGTTAACACAAATATTACCAAAAGAAACACTGGAAATTGGTTTTCTGATTGCATTTATGGGCTGGATGCCAGCACCTTTAGATATTTCTGTTTGGCACTCACTCTGGACTATTGAAAAAAAGAAAGACGATAACAACTTCGTAACAAAATCTGCTCTTTTCGATTTCAATATTGGCTACATTAGTACTATAATTTTGGGCATTTGTTTTATGTTTTTGGGCTATTTGGTTATGCATAGTCAAAACGAAACATTTAGTAGTAATGGAGGACAATTTGCAAACCAATTAATAGACATGTACACAACTAGCCTTGGTAATTGGTCTTACATTATTATTGGAATCGCAGCATTTACAACCATGTTCAGCACAACATTAACCACACTTGATGCCTCACCAAGAGCCATGCATAAAACCTCGCAACTACTATTTGGAAATACGTTTAGCAAAGGCTATTTATTCTGGATTTTATTACTTGCTACTGGAACCATCGTTATCTTTTTTGTGTTTGCTTCAGAAATGGGATTATTGGTTGAAATAGCAACCATTTTATCCTTTCTAACAGCGCCTTTTTATGCTATAATCAATTACAAGCTCATTAGCAGCAAGCATACACCAAAAGAATGGCAACCTTCAAAAGCAGTACATATTTTAAGCTGGTCTGGCATTCTTTTTCTATTAGGCTTTAGTATTTGGTATATATTCACTCTGTAAAATTTATTCGTTGGACTTTACTGAATTTGGATTTATGAATTTGCATATTGTTTAACTTACTTTGTATCTTTGCAACTTATCATTAAAAAATGACTACAGATCTTGCTTCAAATAATACAGAACGTATAGTCAAACCTAAATGGCTACGTGTAAAACTGCCAACTGGTAAAAAATACACAGAACTTCGTGGTTTAGTAGATAAATACAAATTAAATACCATTTGTACTTCTGGAAGTTGCCCAAATATGGGAGAATGTTGGGGAGAAGGTACGGCGACGTTTATGATTCTTGGTAATATCTGCACACGTTCTTGCGGATTTTGTGGCGTTAAAACTGGAAGGCCAGAAACTGTAGATTGGGACGAACCTGAAAAAGTGGCACGATCCATAAAAATCATGAACATTAAACATGCTGTGTTAACAAGTGTAGATCGCGATGATCTAAAAGACATGGGAAGTATTATGTGGAGCGAAACTGTAAAGGCTGTAAGGCGCATGAACCCTGAAACAACCATGGAAACCCTTATTCCAGATTTTCAAGGTATCGAAAAGCATTTAGATAGAATTTTAGAAGTTTCTCCAGAAGTCATTTCACATAACATGGAAACTGTGCGTAGATTAACAAGAGAAGTTCGCATTCAGGCAAAATACGATAGAAGTTTAGATGTTTTAAAATATTTAAAAAATTCTGGACAACGAAGAACCAAAACTGGAATCATGCTTGGCCTAGGTGAAACCCGAGACGAAGTCATAGAAACACTTCACGATTTAAAATCTGTAAATGTTGATGTTGTCACCATTGGGCAATATTTACAACCAAGTAAAAAACATTTACCAGTAAAACAGTTCATCACACCAGACCAATTTCAAGAATACAAAGAAATTGGACTTAATCTTGGCTTCAGACATGTAGAAAGCAGTGCTTTAGTTCGATCTTCATACAAAGCACAAAAACATATCAATTAAATGATTAGAGTTGCCTTAAACGGGTTTGGTCGTATTGGGAGAAGAGTCTTTAGACTTCTCCATAATAATACTCAAATTGAAGTTGTTGCCATTAACGATCTCGCAGATGCCAAAACGCTGAGTCATTTATTAAAATATGATAGTATACATGGCATTTTTAAGGAATCTATAACTCACGATGATAATCACATAATAGTTAATGGCAAAAAAATTCCACTGTCAAACCATTCACATCCAAAAGATACCAATTGGGAAAAATATAATGTTGATATAGTGGTTGAAGCATCAGGAAAATTCAAGTCACGTTCAGACTTGCAGCATCACATTAATAATGGTGCAAAAAAAGTAATCTTAACAGTGCCTCCAAACGATGAAGACATACCAACAGTAGTTTTAGGCGTAAATGATAATATATTAAAGAAAGAGGAAACCATTATTTCCAATGCATCATGCACAACCAATAATGCGGCACCAATGATTGCTGTAATTAATGAGCTTGCAGAAGTGAAACAAGCATATATTACAACTGTACATTCTTATACAACTGACCAGAGTTTACATGACCAACCTCACCGTGATTTACGACGTGCTAGAGCCGCAGGACAATCTATTGTTCCAACAACTACAGGAGCTGCAAAAGCATTGACAAAAATTTTTCCTGAGTTATCAAATGTAATTGGTGGCTGTGGAATTAGAGTTCCTGTTGCCAACGGCTCACTTACAGATATAACTTTTAATGTAGCAAAAACAGTAAGCGTTTCAGAGATTAACAATGCTTTTAAAAAAGCTTCTGAAGGTCGTTATAAACATATTCTAGAATATACTGAAGATCCTATTGTTTCTATTGATATTGTTGGAAATACACATTCATGCATATTTGATGCGCAAATGACTTCAGTAATCCGAAATATGGTAAAAATAATAGGTTGGTATGATAATGAAACTGGATATTCAAGCAGAATCATTGATTTAATCTACAAAGTATCAAGTACATAAATCTTAGTTGAAATACATAATTTTTACAAAAAAATGCATTTTATCGAATAAATTGTTATATTTGTCGATAAAACGACTTGAAAATGTCCCGAATCAAATATTACATATTTGTTTTTTTGGTCTTAATTTGCGCACTAATTTACCCTCAAGATAAAATTGAGGATGATAAAGAGCTACAGCAAAGCGAAATTGCATTTGGCATACAAACTGCCGAATTAGAAACACAACGCAATAATTTTTACGAAGCCATAAAAAAGCTTGAAACCGTTCTTGCTTTAACAGAAAAAGTACAAGACAAAAAAAATCAAGGAATCGTTCTGTCAAAAATTGCAAACCTTCAATACGTTGTTGGAGAATATGATGATGCCGAAATAAGCATTATAAGAGCTATTGAAGTACAGCTAGGAATTGATGATACTGCAAATTTAGCAGTATCGCGTTTTACGTATGGTAAAATTGATTTAGCTCAAAAAGAATATAAAAAGGCTTTGGATTACTTCAAATCGTCAAAAGCTATTTTTGAAGAACAAGGGCTCAATGAGCTTGCCCTTCAAGCAACATTAAGCGAAGCCGAAGCCAACATTAAGCTTATTAACTTTGCAGAGGCTAATACGCTTTTAGATAAAGTAATTATTCTTTCAAAAAAGAATGAATTTGACCTCATTCATGCTTCAGCGTTAAATAAAAGCGGCTATATAGCATTACAGGAAGGAAAATTAGATAAAGCTCTTTCTCAAACTAGTAAAGGATTAGAATTTGCTGAAAATTTAAAAAACTTAGAACTTCTAAGGGAATCGAATGAAATTCTGAGTAAGGTTTATGAAGCTATAGGAAATGATGGTTTAGCTGTAAAAAGTTTAAGGACTTATATAACACTAAATGACTCTATTTTAAAAATTCAAAGAGAAAATTTATCGCCAGAAAGAAGAGCGCAACTAATCATTGCAGATAAAGATGCTGTGATAAAAAATCAGGCAGATGAAATTCAAGAAAAAGATGAGGCAAGTAGCTTAACAAGGCTAATTACTATTTTAAGTGTTTCATTAATAACAATTTTGTCGTTGCTTACATTGTCCTTATATAAAAACAATAATATTAGGTTAAAAACCAATAATATGTTGTACAAGAAAAATGAAGAATTACTAACTGAAAAAGAACGTGCTGAAATTGCTGCAAAAACAAAAACCAATTTCCTATCAACTGTTACACATGAACTAAGAACGCCTTTATATGCTGTTACAGGACTAACAAATATGCTACTTGAAGACAACCCTAAACCAGATCAAGTACAGCATTTAAAAAGCTTAAAATTTTCAGGTGACTATTTGCTTACCTTCATTAATGACATTCTTCAAATCAATAAAATTGAAGCCAATAAAGTAGAACTTGACCCAGAAATATTCAATTTAAAAAACAAAGTTGAAAACGTAATTGCGGCATTAAATAACTCAGCATTAGACAACAATATCATGATGCATTTTGAGTACGATAAAAAACTTCCAGAAGTTTTTGATGGCGACCAACTAAAAATCTCTCAAATACTCATTAACCTTATAGGCAACTCTATTAAGTTTACTAAAGATGGTGATATTTGGGTACGAGTGACACAGCTAAATAAAGCTGACAAAATACACACCATACGCTTAGAAGTTGAAGATAATGGTATTGGAATAACAAAAGAAAAGCAAGACAATATGTTTGAAAGCTTTTCACAAGGCTCTGTGCAAATTAACCGAAAATATGGAGGAACAGGACTTGGTCTTTCAATTGTAAAAGGCTTGGTCGACATATTAAAAGGTAAAATTTACATGAAGAGTGAATTAGGTAAAGGCACCTCTTTTTTCATTGAACTCCCTCTTAAAGAGTCTGAAGAAGTCAAAAAAGTCAAAAAGCATGACTATTCAAAAGATATTAGTAAACTAGATTTAAAAAACGTGAAAATTTTAGTAGTAGAAGACAACAAAATCAACCAAATGATTACAAAGAAGATTCTTAACAAAATGAATCTTAATTGTGATTTAATTGACAATGGCGAAGACGCTGTTGAAATGGTTAAAGAAACATCTTATGATGTTGTATTGATGGACATCCATATGCCTGGAATAAGTGGTCTTGAAGCCACAAAGCGCATTAGAAGTTTTGATAAAGAACTTACCATTTTTGCCTTAACAGCTGTAACGCTTGAGGACAAAATGCAAGAGTTTGATGAAGCTGGTTTTAACGATATCATTTCAAAACCTTTTAAACAAGAAGACTTTGAAAAGAAATTGTATCTGGCATTAACTAAAAATCAAACTGAAGCTTCAGCTTAAAAGCTTTTAATAAACATTTTTATATTATTGTCAAATGCCTCTGCATTTAATATTTTTGACGCTATTGGCAAGTAGAAAACATTATTACCTTTCAAGGCATCTTTTAGTCTAACATAATCCTTTTCGGTAGTTAATACCAATTCCATTTTCTCAAGTTTACTTATATCTGAAGCAGTAAAATCATGATGATCTTTATAAGCTTCATGGTTAAAATTAAATCCTTTCTTATTCAAATAATCCACAAGCGGCATCGGATTTGCAATTCCGGTAACTAAAGTAAATGGTTTGTTTTTCAATTCTTCTAAATCCATTCCTTTTTCTTTGGAAATTATTTCATTTGCATATGAAATTGAACTAAAAAACAATTGCTGATGCGATTTAATTTTCAGCTCGTCTTTAATTTTTTCCTGTTCTTTAACACTAATGTTTTCAGGACATTTGGTCACTATAATAAGATCTGCTCGTTTAGCTCCAGATTTTGGTTCGCGTAAGTTTCCTGTTGGCAAAACCATATCATTCACGTACAAATCGTTATAACTTGTTAGTAAAATATTGAGTCCTGCTTGTACCTTTCTATGCTGAAATGCATCATCTAAAAGTAAAACTTCAGGTGATTTTTCCAATTGTAGAAGTTGCTCAATAGCAAGTTGCCTATCTTCACCAACACTTACAATGATCTCTGAAAATTTCTGATAAAACTGAAATGGTTCATCGCCAACGGTTTTTGCTGTTGCAGTATCATCAGCCAACAAAAAACCTTTCGTTTCTCTTCTATAACCACGACTTAAAGTCCCAACATAGTAATCTTCTTTCAGTAGCTGAATTAAATACTCAATCATTGGTGTTTTTCCTGTTCCACCAACACTTAAATTCCCCACACAGATAACTGGAAAATTGTAGGACTTCGATTTCAGAATATCGTTATCAAAACAATAATTGCGCAACCAAGTAATACCTTGATAAACTGGAACAGTTGGAATAAGTATTTTTCTTAATAAATTCACCTTGGCTAAAGTAATTATTTATAAACTAAAGTAAATATTTATCTTTGAACATAAATAAAATTTTATGATTGTTCAAGACGTAATACATCATTTAGAAGAACTATCGCCTTTGGCTTATGCTGAAGATTTTGATAATGTTGGCCTGCTAGTTGGTGACAAAAACGCAAAAGTCACAGGAATTTTAGTCACCTTAGACACCATTGAAACCGTTGTTGATGAAGCCATTGAAAACAATTGCAATCTCATTGTAAGCTTTCATCCAATTATCTTTAAAGGCTTAAAAAAGTTAACAGGAAACAGTTACGTAGAACGTGTTGTGATGAAAGCCATAAAGCATGACATTTCCATTTTCGCCATTCATACAGCATTGGATAATGCGATTAATGGTGTAAACGATATGATTTGCGAAAAACTTGGACTTAAAAATAGACAGATTCTCATTCCTCAAAATGCAACCATAAAAAAACTCACAACCTATGTCCCAAAAGATGAGATAAATAAAGTTCGTGAAGCCTTATTTCAAGCTGGAGCTGGTGCTATAGGAAATTATAACAATTGTAGTTTTAATGTAGATGGCATTGGTACGTTTAATGGAAATGAGCAATCCAACCCAACAAAGGGAAAAAAAGGCATTACACAAGAAGAACACGAAGTAAAACTGTCAGTTATTTTTCCAAAACATGTTGAAAATGCTTTACTACAATCGCTTTTTAAAGCACATTCTTATGAAGAAGTGGCTTATGAAGTTGTTACACTTGAAAATAAAAACCAGCACATTGGCATGGGAATGATAGGCGAATTACCTCAAGCAATGGATGAACTCACTTTTTTAAACGATTTGAAAACAAAAATGAATACTTCTGCCATTAGACATTCACAATTACTAAAAAAGCCAATAAAAAAAGTTGCCGTTTTAGGAGGTTCCGGAAGCTTTGCCATTTCGGCTGCAAAAGCAGCAAAAGCCGATGTTTTTATCACTGCTGATCTAAAATACCACGACTTTTTTCAAGCCGAAAATTCCATTTTATTGGCAGATATTGGCCACTATGAAAGCGAACAATTCACAAAATCGCTTTTAGTAGCTTATCTTACAAAAAAAATTCATAATTTTGCAATCATTTTATCAAACACAAATACAAATCCAGTAAAGTATTTATAAGCATGGCAAAAAAGAAAGAAGTTAGTGTAGAAGAGCGTTTAAGAGCACTATATGATTTACAGTTAATTGACTCTAGAGTTGACGAAATTAGAAATGTAAGAGGAGAACTTCCTTTAGAAGTACGTGATTTAGAAGACGAAGTCGAAGGTCTTAGCACAAGACTTCAAAAACTTAACGAAAGTCTTGCTGATATTGACGAGCAAATCAAGTCCAAGAAAAACTTAATTGAAGAAGCTAAAGCTTTAATTAAAAAATACTCAGAACAACAAAAGAATGTTCGTAACAATAGAGAGTACAACTCTTTAACAAAAGAAACTGAATTTCAGGAACTTGAAATTCAATTGGCTGAAAAGCACATCAAAGAATTTAAAGTTCAAATTGAGCAAAAAAACGAGATAATTAACGAAACCAAAGAGCGTTTAAAAGAACGCCAAGACCACTTAAAACATAAAAAAAGTGAGTTAGATGCTATTTTAGCTGAGACTGAAAAAGAAGAATTAGCTCTTATAGAAAAATCTAAAGATTTTAAAGAATCAATTGAAGAGCGCTTAGTGATTGCTTATGACAGAATCAGACAAAACGTAAAAAATGGATTAGCAGTTGTAGCTATTGAAAGAGGTGCATCTGGTGGTTCATTCTTTACAATTCCTCCTCAAGTTCAAATGGAGATTGCATCTCGCAAAAAAATCATTACAGACGAGCATAGTGGTCGTATTTTAGTGGATGAAGAACTTGCCAACGAAGAAAAAGAGAAAATGGAAAAAATGTTTGCTAAATTATAATTAGCAACACTCAACATAGAAAAAAGCCTTTAACAATACGTTAAAGGCTTTTTTTATGTGTAATTATTTTACTTACTTAACGACAGAGTTAAAAAATTAATACTAAATGAAATCTTTAATAGTCTCCCTTTCTATTGCATTACTTTTTAGTTGTAACAATAATGCACAGCAAAAAACGGTTTCTAAAAACACTAAATCCAAAATTGAACAAGGGCTCATGGATGCTGATCCTGTTGAAGTGCCTTTACAAAATGGGAAAGCAAGAGCTTATTTTGCAAGTGGCTGTTTTTGGTGTGTTGAAGCCATTTACGAAAGTGTAAAAGGTGTTGAAGAATCTATTTCTGGTTATTCTGGAGGTCATACCTTAAACCCAACTTACGAAAGCAGTAATACAGGAAGAACAGGACATGCCGAAGCTGTTGAGATTATTTATGACCCAAAGGTGGTGAGCTTTGCTACTTTGGTCGATGTGTATTTTGGCTCACAAAATCCAGTACAGGAAAATGGGCAAGGTCCAGATATTGGCTCGCAATATCGTTCCATTATTTTCTATCAAAATGAAGAACAAAAGCAGATTATTTTGGAGAAAAAAGAAACCTTAGCCAAAAAACTCAATAAACGTATTGCTGCCGAAGTGATGCCTTTCCAGAAGTTTTGGGTTGCAGAAGATTATCACCAAGACTATGAGCGTTTACATCCTGAAAGCAGCTATATACAACGTATATCCATACCAAGACTAAACCGTTTTAAGCAGAAATTTCCACATTTATTGAAAGAGAATCATTAAATTTATAATTTGACTTTCTTATAAAAAACAGCTAACTTCGTTTAACGTCTGATATATAACATTGAAACGTTGCATATCATAACATTGGCATGCATTATGAGAATCTCGAAGTTATACTCGCATAACCTTTGTAATTAAAACCTTTGATATTATGGAAACAAAAAACATGCTCCTGATTATTTTCTTAATCCCATTAATCTGTTTTGGACAACGAAAAGAATTTAATGAAATTCAAGGAAAAAAAGGTATTGAAGAAACTATAAATGCTTATACGGAATTTCTGGAAAAATATCCAGAAAGCAAATTTACAGAAAAGGCTATTGCAGGTAGACTTAAGGCTTGTAACAAATGGGCAGGATACCAAATCAACTACCATTACAAGAGCTATAAATATACGGTGTCAGGAAAGAATAAATATTTAATCACCAAGCATCTTAATTCTATAAAATCGTTTATGGATAAATGCCCTGAAACGGATAGCATAAATTCAATAAAGCAGATGCTAAAAGAAACCATTTGGCAAAATACCACACTTGATAACACCCAAGATGCTTATAAAAATTTTCAAAAATTGTATCCAAATTCAGAATACGAGAACGAACTTTTAAAAAAAATAGAAGAATCGGCTTATCAAAAAGCATTAACAGCAGACAATGAAAGTGGTTACATAGAATATTTAAAAAACTACCCGAATTCCGATAGAAAGAATACTGTCGACAGTCTCTTAATAGCATCAAAAAAATTCGCACTTGTAAAAGCTGCACAAAAAGGAAATTTACAAAGAGTACAAGAAATAATTCCAAATTCTGACACTGAAATAAAATCTCGTGCTCTTATGGAAGCTGTAAGAGGAGCACTTTACACTGTACAAACTTATGAATATGACAAAAATGGAAACATAACTTTTAAAACCAAAAGAAAATTTGAAGTGCCTCGTGAAACCTATGTGGAAATCATTAAGTTGCTTATTGACAATGGAGCAAGTCCAAAACTCTTCTCATACGAAGAATTTGGAAGTGTAGAAGATAGAGCTTCTACTGCGAGAGCTGCAAGTCAAATCAATAAAAAAAATACTGGTATTACCGTAATGAGAACAAAAATTGGAGGCGAAATTAATGAGAACCTTGTACCTTACCGAAAAAGTGGAAAGTCAGTTTATATAATACTTTCAATTCATAGAGCAAGGGACATAATGGAAATACTTCCTGAACAATTTTAAAAAGAAATAACAAATAACGACATGCCAACAATGGCTATAAGTAATTGCTCAGTTGGTCAAGACAAGGAATTTTTCCTAACTTTAATAAAACTCAGTTGCGACGGAACAATAATTGCCAAACCAAAACGCAACTACCCATAGCCTAAGACGTTAAACGAACTCCTCAAATTTTCATAGCCTTCAACTCAAAAAATATTTCGTATCATACGTATCAATCACTTTAGGTTTTTTATTTTTGAGAAAACCACCATACATTATGAAATGCCCAATAATAACTTTCTAAAATATACTGAAATGATAATTTTGGGCATTGCATCTGACATTAACAAAACAATACACATTTACAGATGAAAAAACTATTCCTCCTTTCGTTGCTAATTATTTTTTCCGCTTGCAAACAAACCGAAGACAAAAAAGATATTGAACAAGAATCAAAAAAAGAACTTACCATTGCTGAAAAAATTGCCAATGCTCATGGTTATGAACACTGGAACAACGTCAAAACATTTGAATTTAAATTTGGTGGCACTTTAGAAGATTCTACAAGTGGACGTTCTTGGGTTTGGAACCCAAAAACAAGTGATGTTAAAATGACACGAAATGGTGAAACCACAGAATACAATAGAAACAAGATGGATTCTGTAGCCATAAATGCAGACAGAGCCTTTATTAACGATAAATTTTGGGCTTTAATTCCGTTTCAATTGGTTTGGGATACTAGTGCAACAATTACTGAATCAACAAAAGAAAAATCACCTGTTTTAGAACAAGATTTAAATAAAATTACAATCACCTACTCAAATGAAGGAGGCTATACTCCAGGTGATGCTTATGACATTTATTTTGACGATGATTACATTATTAGAGAATGGAGTTACAGACGAGGCAATGCTCCAGAACCATCACTTTCTAATACTTTTGAAAACTACAGTGATTACAATGGTATAAAAGTAGCACAAGATCATAAATTCGCTGGAAGTGATCGTAATTTACTTGTCAGGAATGTGAAAGTGACTTTAGAAGAATAATTTTACCAACTAACTTTTAACCAACAAACCCTTGCTTATTGTGTGTACCATCACAATAAGGTTTATTAGATGAACTACCACATCTGCAAAAGGCTGTGGTTTTGGATTTGGTTTCTTCTTTTCCGTCTTTATGCACAACTTTTAAACTACCATGTACCAACAAAGGTCCATTTTCAAGAACATCAACTTTAGTTTCAGAACTTGTGGTTTCCTCAGGTGTTTCATTATTCATATAATAACTCAAAGCACCTGAAGGACAAGCCTTAACCTGATTAACTAAGGCATCAGTTGCTGCAGCATCAATTTTTATCCAAGGTCGTTCTCTAGGTTGAAACACTTGTGGCAAACCTTTGGCACAAATTGCAGAATGAATACATTTCTCTGCTTCCCAAACCACTGTAACGTCTCCATTTGAATATTCTTTTATTTTTCCCATACCTTATTGTTTTTACTAAAGATACAAAAAAATTGAGCAGAAATTAAGTATGTTTTTAAGCTTCATTTCTAAACTTATAATTCTTATTTTTGTTGGAAACCGAAAAAACTACAACTCTTGTCAAACTACAAAACAGGTCTTGATTACGCCAAAGAGCAAGATGAAAAAGACCCATTGGCATTGTATAGAAACAAATTCCACATTCCAAAAGATAATAACGGAAACGAACTTATTTATCTCTGTGGTAATTCTCTTGGACTACAACCAAAATCAACCAAAGACTATATAAATCAAGAACTTTTAGATTGGGCTAATCTAGGTGTTGAAGGTCATCTGGAAGCAAAAAACCCTTGGTTGCCTTATCATGAGTTTTTAGCTAAAAGCACAGCAAAATTAGTTGGCGCTAAGCCTATAGAAGTGGTTACTATGAATACCTTAACCACCAATTTGCACTTAATGATGGTGTCGTTTTACCAACCAACTCCAGAACGTTACAAAATACTTATTGAGAGTGATGCTTTCCCTTCCGATAAATATGCTGTTGAATCCCAATTACGACACCATGGATTTGATGACAAAGAAGGATTAATTCTTTGGAAACCAAGACAAGGAGAAGAATTATTGCGTTATGAAGATTTGGAACAGATTCTAGAGAATCAAGGCGACGAGATTGCATTGATTATGATAGGAGGCGTTAATTATTATACAGGACAATATTTCGATTTAAAACGAATCACGCAACTTGGGCATAAACATGGTTGTATGGTTGGTTTTGATTGTGCTCATGGCGCAGGAAATGTACAATTGAATCTTCATGATTCTGGAGCAGATTTTGCAGTATGGTGCACCTATAAATATTTAAATTCTGGACCAGGAAGTTTAAGTGGTTGCTTTGTACATGAACGTCATGCACATAACAAAGATCTTAACCGATTTACAGGTTGGTGGAGTCATAACAAGCAAACGCGCTTTAATATGAGACATGAATTTGATGTGCTACCAGGAGCCGAAGGTTGGCAATTGAGCAATCCTCCTATCCTATCTATGGCTGCTATAAAAGCATCATTGGATATGTTTAATGAAGTTGGTATTGAAAAGCTAACAGAAAAATCTAAAAAACTAACTGGTTATTTTGAGTTTCTGTTAAAGCAATTAGGTGAAGATATGATTAGAATAATTACTCCTGAAAATCCAAATGAACGTGGTTGTCAACTTTCCATACAAGTAAAAAGTGCCAATAAAGCATTACACAATAAATTAACTGAAGCTGGTGTGATTAGTGATTGGAGAGAACCTGATGTAATACGTTGCTCTCCTGTTCCTTTGTACAACAGTTTTGAAGATGTTTTCAGAATGGTTGAAAAATTAAAGGAAATAGTAAACTAAGTTGTCATTCCGCACTGTCCCACTGAGCGCAGTCGAAGTGTGATGCGGAATCCATTATAATTAAAAACTAAAAGTAGATTCCTGCCTTCGCAGGAATGACAAAAATGAAAGAAAAAAAACAAAACATACTCATCATTGGTGCAGGACTTTGCGGAAGCTTACTAGCACTTCGTTTAGGGCAAAGAGGCTATAATGTAACCGTTTACGAAATGCGTCCAGACCTAAGGAAAGTAGACATTTCTGCTGGACGTTCTATCAACTTAGCGTTTTCAGATAGAGGCATTAAGGCTATGAAACTTGTTGGCATTCAAGACAAAGTAAAAGCGCTTTGCATACCTATGAATGGTCGTATGCTACATGATAAAGATGGCAATACATTTCTTTCAAATTATAGTGGACGAGACCATGAATATATCAATTCAATATCGAGAGGAGGTTTAAATGCTCTATTATTGGATGAAGCCGAAAAACATAAAAATGTAAAGATTCATTTTAATAGAAAATGTAAGTCGGTTGATTTTGAAAAAACCACAGCCTTATTTAAGGATTATGATGGCAATTCAGAATTTGTTGAAGATGCAGATGTAATTATTGCTACAGATGGAGCAGGATCAGCAATGCGCAAAAGTTATTTTTTAAGCAAAAAATTCTTGTTTAGTTTTTCACAAGATTGGCTTACTCATGGTTATAAAGAGTTGAGCATATTACCAACAAAAGATGGAGATTATAAAACGTATAAAAACGCTTTACATATTTGGCCTCGTGGCGATTTTATGCTCATAGCATTACCTAATTTAGATGGTAGTTTTACAGTTACTTTATTTTTACATCATAGTGAAGGTGAATACAATTTTAGTAATTTAACCACACCTGAGATTGTCACTAAATTTTTCCAAAAAGAATTTCCAGATGCACTGGAACTCATGCCAAATCTGGTTGACGATTTCTTTGAGAATCCAACAGCAGCACTAGGCACTGTAAAATGTTCTCCTTGGCATTATAAAGGCAACACATTGTTAATGGGAGATGCTGCACATGCCATCGTTCCTTTTTATGGACAAGGTATGAATGCCTCATTTGAAGATGTGGTTGAATTTGACAAAGTTCTTGACCAGAACCTCGATAATTGGAAAGCCATTTTTACAGCTTATGAAAAGTCACGTAAAAAAGATACTGATGCCATTGCAGATTTAGCAATTGACAACTTTCATGAAATGAAAGACCATGTAGCCAACCCAATATTTCAGAAAAAGCGTAAATTAGAAATGGCCTTAGAGAAACATTTTCCTGATGACTATTCTTCTAAATATTCATTAGTAACGTTTAATGAAGATATAAACTACAGAGCGGCAATGCTAAGAGGTCGTGCACAAGATAAAGCCATATTAAACATGCTTTCAGATGGTGAAATTGATCTTAAAGGTGATTTAAAAAGCATATTAGAAAAAGTAAAACATGAAACCGAGGCCATTCTACAAGACGATAGAATTGCTGGATTAAAATAACCAACTATGAGTGAAAAAACAGTAACACCTAGAGGCGCTTATCCACACACAAAACGTGCTGGCGATTTTATTTTTGTGTCAGGCACAAGTTCACGTCGTGCAGACAATACCATTGCAGGAGTTGATATTATTGACGAAATGGGAACAAAACGCCTGAATATTGAAGTACAAACCAGAGAAGTACTTCAAAACATAGAAAAAAACCTCATAAAAGTAGGTGCATCAATGAAAGACGTAGTTGATGTAACTTCCTTTTTAGTGAATATGAATGACTTTGCTGGCTACAATAAAGCCTATGCAGAATTTTTTAATGCCGAAACAGGACCAGCTCGAACTACTGTTGCAGTACACCAACTTCCACATCCTGATTTGGTGGTTGAAATTAAGGTAATGGCATACAAACCACAATAAAAATAGTCTGTCATTCCGACAGAGCGCAGCGACGAGGAATCTCATCATTGGATTTCTCAATTGTTCCTCATGTTGAAATGACAATACTTAATATTAAAATTACCTATATTTAGATAACCAACCTCAAACCAACCTTAGCTTAATCACTTTTTAATTATAAACTGTGATTAAATTTTTCCGTAATATTCGAAAGCAACTTCTTGGAGAAGGAAAAACTTCCAAATACTTTAAATACGCTGTTGGTGAAATACAATTAGTAGTTATAGGAATCCTTATTGCGCTTCAAATTAATAATTGGAACGAAAACAGAAAATTAGAAAGTAGCAAACACAAGCTATTGTTAGCCTTAAAAAAGGAATTGGTTAATAATAAAAATGCAATGGATGATTATCTACTTGAGATGCATAAGAGCAATGCCAAATTTAATAAAGTGCTTCTTTATTCAGTTGGACAATATAATATCCCAACCGATAGCTTAAAATACTATCTTTCTAATATGGTCTACGGAAGAACATTATCTCTATTAAACTCAGTACAGGAAGAAGCTATTAATTCTGGTAAATTTGAACTGTTAAACGATAGCCTAAAACAAACTCTTTCTCAACTAAAAGATTATACCAATTCAAGAAATTATGTTCAAGAACAAGGTATAGATATGTATTATTTTAAAAGTGACAAACAGACAGATAAGTTAATTAATAGTTTATACATGTCTCCAGTTGTGCCTGATGAATTATCAAATCATCCATTAATCCCTACACATCCTGATTTAATATTAAGCAATAGTGAATTATCGGTTTTACTTAAAGATGCTGATACTTATTTAACATTAAATAAAATATACCTAACACATATAGCTGACGAAGTTTGGGTTAAACATGGTCTTTTTAGAATTACAAACAATACAATTGAATTGATTAAAAAAGAACTGAATGCTTATGATTAAGTTTTTTAGAAAAATACGTCACGGACTCATGAATGAAAACAAAATGGGAAAATACTTTAAATATGCTATTGGTGAGATTCTTCTGGTAGTTATAGGTATCCTCATTGCATTAGGCGTTAACAATTGGAACGAAAAAAGAAAAGAAAAAAACAAAGAAGTTGTTTACTTAAATAGGTTAATGTCCAATTTAAGTTATGATGTGTCATTGTACAAACAAATCATGCAAAGAGATTCCTTATTATTGGAAAGCATGACAAACTTAGAGGATGGGCTCACATCTAATGTTCTTTTGGATAAAGAAAACATAACAGAATTAGTAACTGGTTATAGATTTACTTCCAACAAAACTACTATTGACAATTTAATATCCTCTGGACAAATTGAAGTACTAAGAAGTCATTATTTAGTGGAAAAAATATTCATGTACTACAGAACTGTGGAAAACATAGATAATGGAACTGACGAGGCTATATCCAATAATAATCGAAATACATTTGGACCCTTAATAATTAATTCAGGATATTTTAAAAATTCAGAAATTGATTTATACACATTAAAAAAGGATACTTCATTATTAACATCTATACGATTTAAAAAATTTTTGCTAGATAATCAATTAAAATTATACAATGGTCAGTATCAATTAGCACAAGAGCTTATTGAAGACATTAGAAATGAACTAAATTATATAGATTAATGATTAAATTCTTACGTCATTTCCGCAAAACACTAATCTCAGAAAACAAAATGGGTAAATACTTCAAATACGCTATTGGTGAAATTCTATTAGTAGTTATAGGAATTCTTATTGCATTACAAATTAATAATTGGAACGAACAACGTAAAGCAGAAAAATTAGGTCAAGATTATTTAAAAGGCATTAAAAGTGACCTTACTAAAGATTTTGTATTGCTCGACTCAATTCTAAAAGGATACAGTAATGATATTAGTCTTATTAATTCAATTGATAATGAGTTTGAAAAACCCATTTATGAAATTAACCCTAAGTATAAACAGGTCTTAATTGAACCTGACACCAGTAGAACAAAACACTTGTTTTATAGAGGGATTTCTTTTAGACCAATACAAGCAACTTATAGTTCTTTGGTGGCAGATGGTAAATCCAGTCTAATAAAAAACCGTGATCTTTTTGAAGTCATTCAAGAGATTTACGATGAACGCCACAACCGCATTGAAAGTGTTTATGAATCCTTTAAAGCTAGTGAAAATCGCATTCATTGGAACTATGCTTACGAAAAGAAAAACTGGAACTATACAGATTTATTAAACTCTAAAAACGACAAAATATTTTTAGACCTATTTAATTTCACCGAAATTAAATACTTCTATAGTCAACATTTACTAAACCTCAGAAAAAAAATGACAGAAGTTATTACTTTAATTGATAAAGAAATAAACCAAATTAAATGATTAAATTCTTCCGTCATATTAGAAAATCGTTAATCGAAAAGAACAAAATGGGAAAGTACTTTAAATACGCTATTGGTGAAATCATTTTGGTAGTTATCGGAATTTTAATTGCCTTAGGTATTAATAACTGGAATGAAAATAGAAAACAAAAGCTTGAAGAAAAAATTATATTAGCTCAATTACATACCGAGTTTAACAGCAACCTTAAACAATTAAATCAAAAAATTGAACTAAAAAAAGAAATCATTAATTCGGCTTTAAAACTATTTAAATATATAGATTTTGAAGAACTTAGAAACAAAGATAGTATCGATTATTATTTAGCCAGAACCATCCCATACACAACATTCGATCCAATTGTAAACGAAATAACACTGTCCAATCAATTAAACCTATTACAAAATGACAGTTTAAAACAAAAACTTACTTATTGGACTTCTGAATTAGCCGATAATAGAGAAGATGAATTAACTTGGAAATACTACCGTGAAAATAAATACATTCCATTTTTAGTAGAACATTACCAACTTAGAACCATTAGAAATCTTGCCAATCAATCAAATTTATTAGAAAAATATTTAATCGAAGAAAACACTTCTAACATTGTTGCTAAAATTGGAAAATCGAAGTATGAAGAAAATTATAATACATTATTAAATCTGCCAAATTTTGAGGATCACATAGAAAGATGTGTCACACAAAATAGGCATTCGCTTAATCAATCGTTAATTTTAAGAAAAAAAATAATGCAAATTATTGGTATCTTGGATCATGAAATCAAGCATCGATAAATTAAAGATGAACATCCAAAACTATATAAACGGAAATTTCTACAACCCAATACAAGATAATTGGTTAGATAACTACAACCCTTCAAACGGAGAAGTTTATGGCAAAATTCCTAATTCATCCAAAGAAGATGTAGAAAATGCTTACATCGCAGCAAAATCTGCTTTTCCAAGTTGGAGTCAAACCACTTTAGATGAACGCAGCAGAATCTTGCTCAAAATTTCTGAGCTCATCGAAACTAATCTTGACAGATTAGCTGAAGCAGAAAGCAAAGACAATGGCAAACCCATTTGGCTAGCCAAAGCAGTAGATATACCAAGAGCATCTAGCAATTTTCGTTTTTTTGCTAACGCCACAACGCAATTTGCGAGTGAAAGCCACGAAAGTGTTGGTCATGATGCTATAAATTACACTCTGCGTCAACCTATTGGAGTTGTGGGCTGTATTAGCCCTTGGAACCTTCCACTCTATTTATTTACTTGGAAAATCGCTCCAGCCATTGCAGCTGGAAACTGTGTAGTTGCCAAACCAAGTGAAGTCACACCAATGACAGCTTATTTGTTAAGCGAAATTTGCAATGAAGCAGGTTTACCAAAAGGTGTACTAAACATTGTTCATGGCTTAGGAACTACTGCAGGACAAGCTATTATAGAACATCCAGATATTAAAGCCATTTCTTTTACTGGAGGCACTGCGACTGGAGCACATATTGCTAAAGTAGCTGCACCTATGTTTAAAAAATTATCATTAGAACTAGGTGGTAAAAACCCAAACATCATTTTTGATGATTGCGATTATGAAGATATGCTTAATACAACTATTCGCTCTTCCTTTGGTAATCAAGGTCAAATATGTTTATGTGGTAGTCGTATTTTTGTTCAAGATACTATTTACGAGCAGTTCAAAAAAGACTTTGTAAATGTAGTCAGCAAACAAAAAGTAGGTCATCCATCAGCTCGTGACACAAAAATTGGAGCCTTAGTATCAAAATCTCATCTGGAAAAAGTGTTGAGTTATGTAGATATAGCAAAAGATGAAGGTGGAAAAATATTATATGGTGGTAATCAGCTTACTATTGAAGGTTATGAAAATGGTTATTATATGGAACCAACCATTATTGAAGTACCAACTGATGAATGTCGTGTAAACCAAGAAGAAATTTTTGGTCCAATTGTAAGTATCATGCCTTTTAAAACTGAAGATGAAGTGTTACAAATGGCAAACAAAGTGAAGTATGGATTATCAGCCACATTGTGGACGAACGATTTAAAACGAACCATGCGCATGACCAATCAATTACAAGCAGGAATTGTTTGGGTAAACACGTGGCTAATGAGAGATTTACGTACACCTTTTGGAGGTGTAAAAGACTCTGGAGTTGGCCGTGAAGGTGGTTTTGAAGCTTTGCGCTTTTTTACAGAAGCAAAGAATGTTTGTATAAAGTATTAAAAGCCCACCCCAACCCTCTCAAAGGGAGGAAGTGTGCTAGAAACTAGAAAATAATGTATAATTAACTCTACTTTCCCGTTAGAGAGTTCCTCCCCTTTGGGGAGGTTAGGAGGGGCTTATTATGAATCTAAACTTAAACAATAAATACGCATTAGTCTGCGGAAGCACAGCAGGAATTGGTAAAGCAACAGCAATAGCTTTAGCAAGTGAAGGTGTACAAGTAACACTAATTGCAAGAAACGAAGCTAAACTAAAAACAGTTTTAACAGAGTTGCCTCAACAGCGAAAACATAACTACATTGTTGCTGATTTCTCAAACCCAACAGAATTAAAACAAAAGGTATTAAATTATATAAACGAGAAGCATGGCTTTCATATTCTAGTAAATAATACTGGAGGACCAAAAGGAGGTCCTGTGTTTTCAGCTGAAATTGAAGAATTTGAATCTGCTTTTACACAGCATCTAAAATGCAACCATGTATTAGCACAAGCTGTAGTTCCGTTTATGAAAAGTGAAGGTTTTGGAAGAATTATTAATGTCATTTCAACCTCAGTAAAACAACCTTTAGATGGACTTGGTGTGAGCAACACCATTCGTGGTGCTGTAGCCAATTGGAGCAAAACCTTAGCTAATGAATTAGGTCAATTTGGAATTACAGTAAACAATGTACTTCCAGGAGCCACAGGAACTGAACGTTTAACAGAAATCATAAAAAATAAAAGTGCTAAAACTGGAAGTTCTGAAGATGAAGCTGCCAATGCCATGAAAAATGCAGTGCCAGCAAAACGTTTTGCTAAACCTGAAGAACTAGCTGATGCCATTACGTTTTTAGCAAGTGAACGCGCAGCATATATTAACGGAATTAACCTTCCTGTTGATGGCGGAAGAACAAAATCTTTGTAAAGCCATCCTAACCTTCCCAAAGGGAAGGAAAATCAAAAGGATTGTATTATCTTTAAGCTTTATTAATGATGTTAAATACTAACTCAAAACACCCCGTTTGAGTTTTTCCCCTTTGGGGAAATTAAAAGGGGCTTATATCATGAGCAAATTATATTCTCCAATTAATTTTAAAGCCTGGATTGAAGAAAACAGACATCTTTTAAAACCACCAGTAGGCAATAAAGTAGTTTGGAAAGATGGCGATTTTATTGTTATGGTTGTTGGTGGCCCTAATAGCCGAAAGGATTATCACTACAACGAAACACCAGAATTTTTCTATCAAGTTGAAGGTGATATTGTCTTAAAAGTGATTGACAAAGGCACACCAAAAGACATTCATATTAAAGAAGGTGAAATTTTCTTATTACCTCCAAAAGTACCGCATTCACCTCAACGTGGCGCTAATACAGTAGGTTTAGTGATTGAATACCCAAGAGAAAAAGGGGTTAAAGATGCCTTACTTTGGTTCTGCGAAAATTGCACAACCAAATTATATGAAGAAGATTTTACTTTAGATAATATTGAAACTGATATGCCTGTAATTTTTGACAAATATTATGGCGATAAAGGTAAACGTACATGCCCAAATTGCAGAGAAGTGATGCAACCACCAAAAAAAATTCAGATAGAAGACTAATTAAAAAATTCGTCATGACGAGGAAGTGTGACGAAGTAATCTCACAATAAAAGATTGCCACGCCAAATGGCTCGCAATGACAACTATGGAAAAACGTAAATTACGAATAAACGGTCACTCACACTTGCTTCCATATCCTGAGGAAATCCCCCAGTTTATGAAAGACAAAGGTATTTTTTGGGTAGATAAAGACCGGAAATTTATGCTTCAAAAAGATTGGAATCGCCCAATAACTGATTCTAGTTTTTTCTTAAATGAAAAATTAGCATGGATGGAGCGTTTCAAGATAGATCACGCTGTTGTTTTAAATTTGTCACAACTCTATGGTAATGGTTTGCGTGTAGAAGAAATGAAGCAAGCACTACGTTTTCAAAATGATTTTAATGCAAGAATACAACGAGAGAATCCTAGTAAATTCACTTGTGGCTTTGTGGTTCATCCTGGTTTTGTTAAAGGAGCTTGTTGGGAAATTGAGCGTTGTGTTGAAGAATTAGGAATGCAACTATTGTGCTTACCAACACATTATATGGACACCATTGGCACTTGGCGTTGTATTTTTGATGAAGAAAACGAACCCATTTTTGAACTTGCAAATAAGTATAATCTTGCGGTTGAAATCCACCCTTATGATGGTGAAAAATTCATCAAATTAGAAAATACTTCTTGGCGTTTTCACCTTATATGGATGTTGGCGCAATGTGCTGATGCCTATCACTTTTTAACTTTAAATGGTTATCAAGAAAAATATCCAAATATGCGTACGTGTTTTGCTCATGGAGGACAATTAGCACAAATAAACTTAGGAAGACGCATACAAGGGTTTGATGGACGACCAGATTTATTTGAAGGCAAACATCACCCAAGGAAGGCTGTTGGCCATAAAAACATTTTCTTTGACACTTTGGTTCATGACACTGGTGGACTGCAACTTTTAATTAAGAATCAAGGTTCAAAACAAGTCCTGATGGGATTAGACGACCCTTATCCTTTAGGGGAAATGGAGAGTGCCAAGCAAAGCTCGTATCCAGGTAAAATTTTAGATTTAGCCATGGAACGCCAAATCATTACAGAAGAAGAACGCGACGCCATTTGGGAAGACAATGTGATACAATGGTTGTGTGGTGGTGATGAAGAAGCAAAACAAAAATTACTCAACAGAATATTAGATTAATGAAAAAGAATGTCACCTCGAGCGCAGTCGAGAGGTCTTTTTTATAAAATAATTTTAATAGGTCTCGACTGCGCTCGACCAGACATTGTAATGCACTTTTTACCTGAAAAAATTGATGATTATGTTGTAAAACATTCTGAAGAGGAACCAGAATTATTGCAACAACTTAATAGAGAAACCTTTCAAAAGATTTTGCAACCACGAATGTTGAGTGGTCATTACCAAGGTCGTGTTTTAAGCATGATATCTAAGCTGGTTAATCCGAAACATATTCTTGAAATAGGTACTTACACAGGTTATTCAGCTATATGTTTAGCTGAAGGTATGCAAAAATCTGGAGAATTACACACTATTGATATTAATGAAGAGTTGTACGATTTTCAACGTAAGTATTTTGATAAATTTGGTTTTGGGCAACAAATCATTCAACATCTAGGAAATGCTTTAGATATCATTCCGAAACTTGATAAGACTTTTGATCTTGTTTTTATTGATGCTGACAAAGAAAATTACTCAAACTATTTTCATGCCATCATTGACAAGATGAATACTGGAGGAATCATTCTGTCTGATAATGTGTTATGGAGTGGAAAAGTATTGGATACAGAATTTAAAAAAGAAGACAAATCCACACCTGCTTTAATTGAGTACAATAAACTATTAAAAGCAGATAAACGAGTTGAAACCATCATTCTACCGATTAGAGATGGGTTAACTATTTCTAGAAAATTGTAGTACTATAACTTTCTTTTTACAGAACCTGTAAAATCGTCAAGTCCTTCTTTAACTTTTTTAACCTCCTCATTGATGCTACTGGCAACATCAGTATCAATGCCATGCTTATCAGCACTTTTAGCTATTTCGTGTTTAATATCATTGGTAGCATCTTTTAGCGTACGCATTCCTTTACCAAGTCCACGCGCTATTTCAGGAATTTTATCTGCACCAAAAACCATAACCACAATAAAAAGCACCACTGCGATTTCGGCTCCACTGATAAATAAAAAAGTTACTAGTTGTATCACGTTACAAATATAGTGAGTAAGTTTAAATTGATTAAAAAAATACCGACTTTTAAAAGTCGGTATTTTAATTTTTAACTAAAAACAGTATTAATTTTTACTTTTAAACTGTTCAAATTTACTTTGTTTGATTTCTTTTGGCCAAGAATTATTTGATGTATCTATATCTGCTGTTTCTAAATCTGGATCAATTTCTATAGATACAATTTCTTTTTGTGTAGCCATAGCTCTTGTAACTTGCTTATCATTATGTCTCCAAATTTGTGCAGGATATGTTATTCGTTCTTTAGAACCATCTGCATAAGTATATTCAACAATAATTGGCATTACCAAACCTCCTGGTTTTTCAAATGTTATATTGTAAAAATACTTAGGTGATTTTATGTTTTTACGTTCGGCTTCAGTGAAGTTATCCATTAAATATTCTTTTAATGTTGTTGAGTTTTCCAATGGTTCGTTATTTTTCATACTTGCCATATACTCTTCACTACCTTCTTCTACAAAATAAACCAAAGGCCCTAATTCTTCAACACTTGTTTTTCTAAAATCAGCAATTCTTTTAGCTGCAGCGTTAGGTTGCGAAGAAACGTATAGTTTTTTTACATCTTTAAGTCCAATATCTACATAATCCGTTGTATAAAACCATCCTCTCCAAAACCAATCTAAATCCATTGCTGAGGCATCTTCCATGGTTCTGAAAAAATCCTCAGGAGTTGGGTGTTTAAATTTCCAACGGTTTGCATATTCTTTAAACGAATAGTCAAATAAGTCTCTTCCCATAACGGTTTCACGTAAAATATTTAAAGCAGTTGCAGGCTTTGCGTAGGCATTATTACCAAATTGGTAGGTATTTAAGCCCTTACTCATAATTGGAGCAATGAAGTCTTGGTCGCCAGACATATAAGGTATAATATTCTTAGCTGGACCACGTCTTGCTGGAAACTCTGTATCTCCTTCAGCTAAAGCATCTGGGTATTTTTCTCCAAAATCTCTCTCTGCTACATATTGCACAAAAGTATTTAAACCTTCGTCCATCCATGTCCATTGACGCTCATCACTATTAACAATCATTGGAAAGAAATTATGTCCAACTTCATGAATAATAACTCCTTGCATACCATATCTGGTTCTTGGAGGTATTGTTCCATCTTTATTTGGACGTCCAAAATTATAGCATATCATTGGATATTCCATTCCCATTGGCGCACTTACTGAAATGGCTTTGTGGTAAGGATAATCAAAGGTCATTCTTGAATAAGAAATTAAGGTGCTAGCCACAGTTTTTGATGACCAATCGCCCCAAAGTGGATTAGCCTCTGGTGGATACATTGACACAGCCATCACATCTTTACCTCCAATTTTAACAGCCATCATATCCCAAATAAACTTTCTAGAGGATGCCCAACCAAAATCGCGTACATTTTCTGCATGTAATTTCCAAGTCTTTTTGGCACTACTCTTTTTTTGTGAGGCTGCTTCAGCTTCTTTTTGGGTAACAATTTCAACTGGTTCATCAAATGATCTTTTTGCTTTTTCATAGCGCGCCATCATGTCTTTGGTAAAAACCTCACTCCTATTCATTAGACGTCCCGTTCCATCTAAAATATGATCGGCTGGCACTGTAATGTTCACTTCAAAATTACCGAATGGTAACGCAAATTCATCACGACCAAAAAACTGTGCGTTTTGCCATCCTTCAACATCATTGTAAACTGCCATTCTTGGGTAGAATTGTGCCATTACATAGATTTTATTATCTGTATCTGGGAAGTACTCAAATCCTGAACGGCCTCCTTCTTCTACATGGTTGTTGATATTGTACCACCATTGTATCTTGAATGAAAATTTATCTCCTGTATTCATTGGTTGTGGCAATTCAACTCGCATCATAGTTCCATTGATCATGTGAGATAATGGCTTACCGTTTGTATCTGTAACTTTTTCTATGTGAAACCCTCTCTCTAAAGGATCTTTCATGTATTTTTTTACAAAATTTGAAGGGCTTTCAACAGGACTGGTAAACGTACTTTCAATTAATGGTGTTTTTGAGTCTGGAGCTCTCATGTTTTGATCTAACTGAACCCATAAAAACTTTAATTCGTCTGGTGAATTGTTTGTATAGGTTATGGTTTCGTTACCTGACAACCTGCTGTTAACGTCATCAAGTTCTATGTCCATTTTATAATCTGCTTGTTGCTGATAATATCCTGGTCCTGGTGCTCCTGAACCTGTTCTGAACATGTTTGGAGTAGCAAATTCATCGTATAATTCTTTGAATTTGTTTTCGTTTTTATGTCCTGGTTTACGTTCTGGCTGCGTTTGTTCTTGAGCAAACATTCCTATGGAAACAAATAGAAATGAAAGACATAAGTATTTGATTTTTTTCATAATTAAGTGGTAGTTGATAATTGTATTAAAAGTTTTTGTTAATCAAAATGTAATTCGGCTTTATTGTTCTGTGAGGTTAATAGGTGGCTTTTATGTTTGTTTTTAATTTTGGTTTTAATAATATTTTGTTGCTCACTGAAAACATCAAAAAATAAGTTGTTTATTATTTCAAAGTCGTTAATATCTGTAACATTATTTATTTCTAAATAACAATAAACAATATCGTTTTCGTATTCTTTGCCTAAAAACTTAAAATTTGTTGGCTTATTATCAATTTTGATTTCAACTTTATTGGTAAGATACTTATTAATGTAGTCGTCTATTTTGTCTTCATTTTTTGATACATCAAGTGTTATTGATTCGTCATATCTTTTTCGTAACAATGTTTCAAAATCATCAATAAAAATACGCATTATGATTTGCACAGACTCTTTACTTTCAACGTATTCTATTTGTGTAACACTAACGTAATATTTGTGCGCAACTGTGAACGACAGTAACGGAATTAGTACGGCGACAAACAGTATTTTAATTGATTTCATAAATAATGACTACTGAGGTATACAAATTTATTAATTTGTAATCTGAATTACTATTTATTTAAGATAAAATTAATCCTTTGATGCTTTGATGTTGGCCTTGAACTCCATATATTTTTCACTTAGAAATTGATGCACTTCGATACCGCTTTTCCCTTTGCATCTGGAGACAAAATTTGGATCTTCGGAGCAAAAATAAAAAAATTCCATTATTAGGCTTTCATCTAATGGATGTGTTTTGAGAAATTCATCTGAAAGCTCTTCTTTTATGCGGTACATAAGCTCATCATTGGCTTCTAACCTAACACGTTCTTTCAACATTTTGGTTCTACCAGTAATGGTATTTAATAGTTTATAAAAATTAAGGCTGAACCCAAAACCAATGCTAGGTATCATTTTTCCAGCATCAGCTTCATGCAGCCGTCGTTCATTTTGTGTTTTTGGTTTTCCTGTATAACCTGGAATGCCAACATCATAAAAATCGATAGGCTTTTCAACCTCAGCGTTTTTAACATCAAATTCTAAATCACCTGAAAGCACTTTCCCGACGGTTACTTCTGGCAGTGCATTAATTTGTTCTTCCAAAAAAATGGTCATCTTTTTTTCTGCAATTATTTCGGAAGTGACACGAACAGCGGTTAGCTTATACTGTATTGAAGAAAACACAATGGTGTCATTTAATTTTACATCAATTTCAAAACTTCCTGAAGCAGTAGTTGTTGTATACTTTTTTGAAGTTTTATTGATAACATGAATACTTTCAACATCAGAATTTGCAAAGACTTGCCCTTCAATTTCAACCGATTGAGCTAAGCCAATTGAAACGGAAAATAAAATTACACTAAAAAAATATAGCCTAATCCTTTCCATTCTTATTAGCTTGAAACTCCTTGCTTTTTTTTATTATGTAATCTAAGAATTGTAACTCTTTACCATCATCCAACAAATTTTTATCCATTCCGGAATCTTCAACAAAATAAATAAATTCAGTTATTTGATGTTTAGGGATATTAAGTTTTTCCATTAAGTATTCTGGGGAATATTTATCAACAATATCTCTATCAAAAGCAAATTCATTTTTCAATATTTGTTTTTTATCAGATTTAAAAAGTGGTTTTAGAGCAAAACCTAAAATTTTTACAAAATCTACACCATTGATAAGTCTTGTTTCATTTATTGCAATATTTTTTACTCCTGAAATATAATCGTCTGTAAATTCAAATTTATCAAGATTATCCAATCCAAAATACAAGGCATCTAAATTTGGGTTAACGATTTTTGCCCTTACAGCATCAACTGTTAGGTTACCCGTTAAGCCATATGGTAAAATGATAATTTCCGGGAGTTTGTTTACTTCTTCAACCAAAACAACTGTTAAGGCTTTAGAGTCTATAATATCTTGGGTGACTACAATTTCAAAGTCTTCAAATTGCAAAGCAGAAATTTGTAATCTGTCATTGAGAGCCACTAGAATACTAAATTTGCCTTCTGCATCTGTTATGGTGCCTTTATTTGAAGATGTATTAAAAATAGCAACACCTTCTATATCTGGAGAGTCTACAATAATTTTCCCATTTACTTCAATACGCTGAACATCTTGAGCATTTATTAAAAAAATATTGAGTCCGAAAAACACAATTAAGCATAAAGGTTTAAGTAGTTTTAATGTTGGTTTGGTCATAGCTTTTAATTATTGCATAAATAAAGTTATTACAATTCATAAAATTTGTGAATGATAATTAAACTTTTGTTAAATGATACATTTAATTAAATTTACAAAAATGGTTTGGTATGCAACGAATACTAAACGTTAAAACTATACTCAGTTGAAAAATTTAATTATCGCAAGCACTTCAACAGTTCATGGAAGTGACTTTTTAGAGTATCTTCTCAATGAATTAAAAGTGCTTTTTGAAAATACTAATCAAGTTATTTTTGTGCCTTATGCACGACCTGGAGGTATTACCCATGAACTTTATACAGATAAAGTAAAATCCGTATTTAAAAAGATTGGGAAATCAGTAAATGGGCTACATGAATTCAAAAATTCTGCTGAAGCCATTAAAAATTCAAAAGGGATTTTTGTTGGTGGTGGCAATACTTTTGTTTTGGTCAATCAGCTTTATAAAAACCATTTAATTAAACCTCTTCAAGATTCTGTTTTGACTGGAACTCCATATTTAGGAACAAGTGCAGGCAGCAATATTTGTGGTTTGACCATGAATACAACCAACGATATGCCAATCGTGTATCCTCCAAGTTTTAAAACATTGGCTTTGGTACCTTTTAATATCAATCCACATTATTTAGATCCAGATCCAAATAGCAAGCATATGGGAGAAACGCGAGAAACACGTATTAAAGAGTTTCATAAATTTAACACACAACCTGTTATTGGGTTAAGAGAAGGTAGCTATCTGAAAGTAAAAAATGATGATGTTATTTTAAAAGGAAACCTTTCTGCTAGAATATTTGAATTTGATAAGTTACCTTATGAATTAAACTCAAATTCCAGTTTAACTTTCCTTAAATAAAAAACTGTGACTTTTCAAGCTCTTGTAGTGTCAAAAGTTTATAAACCATAACATAATCTTTTGTATTTTTAAAAATACATTAAAATAACAATCATGAGAAGAGGTAATAACAAAATAAGGCTATTAATTGGTGCAGGAATTGTATTATTTGCAGTTATTAAATATTGCTCTAGTGCAGAAATTAACCCTTACACTGGCGAAAAGCAACATATAGCACTTAACGAAGAACAAGAAATTGCACTTGGCTTGCAAGCTGCTCCACAAATGGCACAACAACATGGTGGTTTATATCCAAATGACAACTATCAAGCTTTTGTAGATCAAGTTGGTAACCGATTGGTAAACAATAGCATTGCTAGACAAACTGGTTATAAATACGACTTTCACTTACTAGCAGATAAAAACACCATCAATGCGTTTGCACTTCCTGGTGGACAAATATTTATTACATATGCCTTGTTTTCAAAGCTAAAAAACGAAGATCAACTTGCTGGTGTTTTGGGTCATGAAATTGGTCATGTGGTTGGAAGGCATTCTGCTGAGCGTATGGCAAATCAAGGCTTAATGGAAGGCATCTTAAATGGAGTTGCTGTTGGTATTGATCCAAGTACTGCACAAGGAGCTGCTGCCATTGCGCAAATGGTAAATATGAGTTATGGTAGAGAAGATGAGCTACAAAGCGATGATCTGGGAGTAAAATTCATGATGGAATCCAATTACAACCCTGAGGCTATGATTGGTGTTATGGAAATATTAAAAGCTGCAGCTGGACCAAATAGAACTCCTGAGCGAATGAGTACACATCCTGATCCAGAAAATCGTGTTCAAAAAATTAAAGAAGCGATTGAAAAATATAAAAACATGTAGTCTACTTAACACGACATTAATACAAATCCTGCCTTTAAGCAGGATTTTGTTTTTTATCTTTGTACCATAATCTAAGTACATGAACAAAAAAGTAATCTTGATGATTTTGGATGGTTGGGGAAAATCTCCAGACCCAAAAGTTTCTGCTATTGATAATGCCAACACGCCATTTATTGATTCTCTTTACCAAAAATACCCTAATGCAAGCTTAAGAACAGATGGGCTAAATGTTGGTTTGCCTGAAGGGCAAATGGGAAATAGTGAAGTTGGCCACATGAACCTTGGCGCTGGACGTATTGTATATCAGGATTTGGTAAAAGTAAACTTAGCGGTAAAAAACAAAACCTTAGGTCAGGAAAAAGCACTTGTAAATGCTTTCAATTATGCGAAAAGTAACTATAAGAATGTTCATTTTCTAGGCTTGGTTAGTGATGGTGGTGTACATTCGCATATCAATCATTTATTTGGATTATTAGATGCTGCAAACGATTATGGCTTATCCAATGTTTTTGTACATGCCTTTACTGATGGTCGTGATGTTGACCCAAAATCAGGTTTTGGTTTTATTACAGAACTGGAAGCGTATTTAGAAAAATCTACAGGACAACTTGCAACCGTAACTGGACGATATTATGCTATGGATCGTGACAAACGTTGGGAACGTGTTAAAATCGCTTATGACGCTTTAGTGAATGGCAAGGGCGAGCTAACCAATAATATCACAAAATCAATAGAAAACAGCTACGATAATGATATTACTGACGAATTTTTAAAGCCAATAATTAATACAGATGAACATGGAAAACCCATTGCAACAATTCAAGACGATGATGTTGTGATTTTTTTCAATTTCAGAACAGATAGAGGACGACAACTTACACAAGCCTTAACTCAAGAACATTTCCATGAGTTTAATATGCACAAATTGAGGCTTCATTATGTAACACTTACTAATTATGATGAAACTTTTAAAAACATCAATGTAGTGTTCAACAAAGATAACCTTAAAGACACTTTAGGTGAAGTACTTGAAAAGCACCACAAAAAACAAATACGTATAGCTGAAACCGAAAAATATCCTCATGTCACATTTTTCTTTTCTGGTGGACGAGAAGAACCTTTTAATGGAGAAACTCGTATTCTTAGAAATTCGCCAAAAGTAGCAACTTACGATTTGAAACCTGAAATGAGCGCTTTTGAATTAAAAGATGCACTTATTCCTGAACTTGAAAAAGGTGAAGTTGATTTTGTTTGTTTGAATTTTGCAAATGGTGACATGGTTGGTCATACAGGAGTTATGGAAGCAGCAATTAAAGCTTGTGAAGCAGTTGATAAATGTGTTGAAGAAATCGTTAATTCTGCACTAAAGAATAACTATACAACATTACTCATTGCAGACCATGGTAATTGCGAAACAATGATAAATCCTGATGGTTCTCCAAATACTGCTCACACAACCAATCCTGTTCCAATTATTCTTATTGACAAAGATTTAAAACATATCAACGATGGTGTTTTAAGTGATTTAGCTCCAACCATTTTAAAACTGATTGGCATTGAAAAACCAGCAGCAATGTCGCAAAATTCGTTAATTTAATGTAACTTTCGGCATTATATGGATATATACAACAGACTTACAATTGCTATAGATTTTGATGGAACCATTGTAGAAGATGCGTATCCGAAAATTGGAAAACCTCGTATTTTTGCTTTTGAAACACTTACTAAACTTCAAGAAGATGGTCACCGACTTATTTTATGGACCTATAGAAGTGGAGTGCGATTAGACGAAGCCGTTGAATTCTGCAAAAACAATGGTGTTGAGTTTTATGCAGTCAATAAAAGTTTTCCTGAGGAACAATTTGATTATACCAAAAGCCGCAAAATTCACGCAGACCTTTTTATTGATGATCGGAATATTGGTGGCATTTTAGGCTGGGGCGAAATTTACCAAATGCTCACCAACGCTAAACCACACATTAAACCAAACCAAAAGAAAAAAGGTTTTTTTGGTCTTTTTCGCTAACTTAACTTCTTATTAAATTAAAATAATCACGCTCTATTGACTCCCTAAAATCAGGATGAGCAATTTCAGTTAAGGCTTTTACTCGTTGCTTAATTGTTTTTCCATATAAATTGGCTACACCATACTCTGTAACCACATAATGAACGTGAGAACGTGTTGTAACAACTCCTGCTCCTGGCTTTAAAGAAGGTACAATTCTGCTAATTCCTTTTCCTGTAACTGATGGTAAAGCAATAATAGCTTTTCCGCCCTCACTTAAAGACGCAGCTCTAATAAAATCCATCTGACCTCCTACTCCTGAATACATTTTAGCACCAATGGAATCTGCACAAACCTGACCAGTAACATCCACTTCAATGGCCGAATTTATGGCTACCATCCTAGGGTTTTGCTTAATTATAGAAACATCATTTACATAATCTGAAGCACGCATTTCTATAAAAGGATTATCATCAACATAATCATACAATCGTTTAGAACCCATTAAAAAGGTTGTTAACGCTCTTCCTCTGTTTATACCTTTATAATTGCCATTAATAACATCATTTAAAATTAAATCAATCACACCATCAGAAAACATTTCAGTATGCAACCCTAAATCTTTATGATTTGTCAATCTTGATAATACAGCATTTGGAATATTACCAATTCCCATTTGTAAGGTGCTTTTATCATCAATTAGTCCTGCAACATTATTCCCTATTTTGCTTTCTATTTCGTTTGGTTCAGACACAGCATGAATTGGCAATGGCTCATCACACTCTACAAAAGCATTAATTTCAGACACATGAATAATTCCAGCACCATGAGTTCTTGGCATCTGCTTATTTACTTGAGCAATCACATAATCTGCATTATCAATAGCTGCCAATGTGGCTTCAACTGAAACACCTAAAGAACAATAACCATGCTTATCTGGCACAGACACATGAATCAAAGCCACTTGTAAATCGACAATATTTCTCTTAAACAACAAAGGTAATTCGCTTAAAAAAACTGGTGTATAAGATCCATTTCCTGCTTTAAGCGTATGCCTTACATTTTTTCCAATAAAAAAGGAGTTTACATGAAAGCTATCTTTAAGTTCTGGGTTAGCATAAGGAGCTTCGCCTTCTGTGTGTAGTTGACAAATTTGAACATTTCTTAGTTCTTCATGACGATTAGTCATTGCATTGATTAAAACTTGAGGCACTGCTGCTGCTGCTTGCAAATATACTTTATCGTTTGATTTAATAATTTTTACCGCATCTTCTGCGCTTATTGCTTTGTACATTTTATTATTATTTAGGGTGCAAAACTATAGATTAAAACGTTTTAAAAAACTGTCGAAAGTCATAAAAACATAAAAAAATTACATTTTATTTTTTGAGTATCTTTGCCATTATTTTTTAAGCATGATCATAGTAAAAACAAGAGAGGAAATTGAATTGATGCGTGAAAGCGCTTTGGTAGTTTCAAGAACCTTAGGAATGTTGGCCAAAGAAGTGAAACCAGGTGTCACTACTTTACAATTAGATAAATTAGCAGAAGACTATATTCGCTCACAAGGTGCTGTTCCAGGATTTTTAGGGTTGTACGATTTTCCAAATACGCTTTGTATGAGTCCTAATGAACAAGTGGTTCATGGTTTTCCAACCAATGAGCCTTTAAAAGAAGGTGATATTATATCTATTGACTGTGGTGCAATAAAGAATGATTTTTATGGTGATCATGCCTATACATTTGCTGTTGGAGAAATAGCTCCTGAAACCGAAAAACTCTTACAAGTAACTAAAGAATCACTTTATGTTGGCATCAGAGAATTAAAAATCAATAATCGAGTTGGCGATGTTGGTTATGCTATACAACAATATTGCGAAGCTCATGGTTATGGTGTGGTTAGAGAATTAGTTGGACATGGAATAGGACGTAAAATGCACGAAGATCCAGAAATGCCAAATTATGGAAAACGTGGCAGAGGTAAAAAGTTTATTGAAGGTATGGTCGTGGCCATAGAACCTATGATAAACATGGGAACTCATCGTATTAAACAACATCGCGATGGTTGGACCATTACCACTTTAGACGGAAAACCGAGTGCACACTTTGAACACGATGTTGCTATTGTTGATGGAAAACCTGAATTACTGTCAACCTTTGCATATATTTATCAGGCATTAGGTATTGAAAGTAATGAAGAAGATGAATTTAGACAAGAAGCAATAATTTTATAATATTCTGTCATCCTGAACTTGATTCAGTATCTTTTTTATTTTTATACAATTTATAATAGATTCCGCATCAAGTGCGGAATGACAAAAGAAGTTGAAAAAACTATTCAAACTCATTTTAAACTTAATTCCAAGACCAATACTTATTCGCTTAAGTTATGTGGTTAGACCAATTCTTGCTTTTTTCTTAAAAGGCAACACATTTACTGATCCAATAGATGGAAAGAGCTTTAAGTCTTTTCTGCCTTATGGTTATGGTACACAAAGGCAAAATGTGTTATCTCCTTCTACGCTAAGTTTAGAACGTCACAGGTTATTGTGGTTGTATTTACAGAATGAATCTGATTTCTTTTCGGCTGAAAAAAAAGTACTTCACTTTGCTCCTGAACAAGCGTTTTACAAACGTTTTAGAAAGATGAAAAATCTGGATTATGTAACAACCGATTTGAATTCGCCTTTAGCTGATGTGAAAGCAAATATATGTGACCTTCCTTTTAAAGACAATGAGTTTGATGCTATTTTATGTAACCATGTCTTAGAGCATATTCAAGATGATACTAAAGCGATGCAAGAATTGTATCGTATTTTAAAACCTGGAGGTTATGGCGTGTTTCAAATTCCGCAAGATTTAAATAGGGCAACGACTTTTGAAGATGATAGCATCACTGATAAAAAAGAGCGTGCGAAAATTTTTGGTCAATACGATCATGTTCGCATTTACGGCAGGGATTATTTTGACAAGCTTCGTTCAGTTGGTTTTAAAGTTGAAGAAGTTGACTATACAAGTAAGCTATCGGAATCAGACATTACTAAATACTGTTTAGCAAAAGGAGAAATAATTCCTGTGGTAAGCAAATAGACTTTTAGGTTTTTATAGTCAATATTTCATGCCATTGGGTTGTGTAACGAGCACTACGTTCTTCTTTAATCAGTTCCCACTCCTTTATTCTAGTACCAATAGAACCAGACATCACTTTTGATTTTCCAAATTTAGAGTTTAGCCTATCTATAGTGTCCACAAGCCGAGCATCATTATATCTATTTTGGCTTTCAAATAAATTGCCTTGCACATATTGCTCTGGTACAATGCCACTAAGGCACACACCTACTTTTTTGTAACGAAATCCAGGTTTATAAATGGCGTGCAGGGCTTTTTTTGCTTCAGTTATTAAAATAAAGGTGTTGTTGGTTGGTATAGCAAGTGTGCTGGTAATACTGTTAGAATATTGTTTATCTGTTTTACTATGGTAATTGGTATGTAAAAATACTTGTACATACGTTGCGCACGATTTTTGGCTACGTAATACTTCGGCAACTTCTGCAATATAATACGAGCAAGCTTCTTCTATCAGGCTTATATTTTCAAGTCGCTTTCCAAAGGATTTGGCAGTTCCAATATTTTTTTTGGGTTTTGGCTCTGTCATAAAATCAATACAAGGGTCACCTTGTAGTTCATTCCAAAGGCGTTCGCCAACCACTGTCATTTGTTTACGCACCCAATGTAGTGGCAACTGTGTAAAGTGATAAGCCGTAACAACACCAACAGCATTCAATCGTTTTGCGTGTTTTCTTCCTATTCCCCAAACATCCTTAATAGCTGTACTTTTGAGTGCCTCTATCCTCTTTTCTTCAGAGTCTATAACATATACCTGATCGGTTTCCGAGGTTTTTTTCTTAGCAATACGATTTGCTAGCTTTGCCAACACCTTTGTTGGTGCTATACCTACACCAACTGGCAATCCAGTATGCTTAAAAACTGTGTTTTTTATCTCTTGCCCATAATCTGTATAGGAGGTAGTATGGCATACACCTGAAAGGTCTAAAAAAGATTCATCAATACTGTAAACTTCCACCAAAGGTGAAAATGTTCGGAGGATATTTATAACGCGTTGGGACATATCTCCATACAACGTATAGTTAGAAGAAAAGCAGGTTATACCATTTTCGCCCAAAACTTTTTTGATTTTGAAAACAGGTTCATAAAGCGGTATGTGCGTTAGTGCCTTTGCTTGTTTATTTGCAGCAATGATACAACCGTCGTTATTGCTCAATACCACAACTGGTTTATTCCATAAATCTGGTCTAAAAACCTGCTCGCACGAAGCGTAAAAACTATTGCAATCTACCAACGCAATCATGAGACAGCGTGTATAATGTAAGTAATTATTCCCCAAATGGTGTAAGGTTCAGATGGCCTTTTAGAAAAGCGCTTTACCTTAAATTCGCCTTCTTCAACAGCTAGTACCAAACCGTTTTCTTTTGGTGTTAATGACCTGTCAATTATCAAAACATCGTTATTGTGGATATTAAACCCTGAAAGACCATCACCATCAATACGAACAAAAAATGTGGCGTCTGTATTTTTTATAAGATGCTCATGCAAATCTATGGTATGCTCCAGATAATGTGTGGCAGGACTTGGGAAACCCGTTTGTTTGGAGACCTCTGGAGTATGCTTTGCTTTTGCTCTTTTAAGTTTATTAAATGCGATTAAATCCATGCTTAAAATTAAACAAATTGAAGGTAAAAGAATAGGATTTTTTTAAATAAAAGTTCATTGAGATATTCTACAGCAGACTCTCAGATAACGTGTAGCTTTGGATAAAATGATATGGCTTTTTTAGCTTTCAGGAAACCCATTTAAAGCGAGGGTTTCTAATTCTTTATTTTCATTTTCGAAAATAAAAAACACTTTCAATTCAGGATGTGTTTTTAAAAGCTCTGTTACCTTTTCAATTCCCATAGCTTGAAATGCAGTAGCATAAGCATCAGCAGTCATGCAATCATTAGCTATTACAGATACGCTTAGCACATTTGTTTTACTTGGATAACCTGTTTTGGTATCAATGATATGTGCATAACGATTGCCATTTTCATCAAGTTTAAATTTTCTATAAGTTCCAGAGGTTGCCATAGCTCCATCTTCTAAATTTATAGCCTTAATAACAGATTGAGAGCCATCAAAATTTGGTTTGTCAATACCAACCATCCAATTGGATTGCTTTTCTTTGTTTGTGCCTTTGCAGCGTATCTCTCCTCCTATTTCAACGAGATAGTTATTAACATTTTGAGATTCTAAAAATTCAGCAATCACATCTACAGCATAGCCTTTGGCAATAGCATTAAAATCTAAAAACGTATTCAGATTCTCTTTTGAAATAGCGTTCCTTCTCAACGTTACCTTATCTAAACCAACGGAAAGCATCAAACTATCAATTTTTAGGCTATCCAAGGATACAATTTTCCCTTCAGGCCCAAAATCCCAAGCGTTTACAACAGCTCCAATAGTTGGGTCAAAAGCTCCATAAGTAGCGTCGTAAATTGCTTTTGAAGTATTAAAAACATTGGTAAAGTGCGCATCAACCTCAACAGCTTCATTTCTGTTTATTTTAGAAATATCTGAGTTTTCAATGTAAGTTGACATGGATTTGTTTATCACATAAAACAGGCTGTCAAACTGCTTTTCGTAATTTTCATTACTATCATAAATTACGCTATAAGAAGTACCAAAAACCTGACCTGAAAGTTTAGTGTTTTTAGGCTCTTTCTTACAAGAAAAAATTGATATCAATAATAAAATTATAACCTTTTTCATAGTGAAATTAATTCCAGTCTATTAACAGATTGCCACGTCGTAAACTCCTCGCAATGACACTTCAATTTAAATTAGTATCAACAACTTGAATGCCATTGTACTCAATAAGATAATCTTCGTTTAAGTAAATTGGTAAATCTTCACCTTTAGGATTGCCAAGACCTACTCCTGCATACAACACTTTAGCATCTTTTTCCCTAGCATGCTTTTTAAAGGTCTCCATCCAAACCACATCATAATTATTTGGGTTTTCAGGTAAGATTACAGCTCTAACTATCACAAAAAAGTACTGGCTATTTTTGTCAACACATACAAACTGAGGATGTTTTTTTAGTTTACTGTTTATGGCAACAAACTCAAAGCCTCTGTTTTCCAGATCTTTACCAACATGATTCATGGCCAAATTATGTAATTCTTGTGTTGTAAGTGCAATACTCATAATGCAAAAATACTATTTATAAAATGATAGATAAAATTGTTTAACTTTAAATGCTACAACCAACCAAAGCTACACGTTAACTAAATACTACTTACAACTAGTGTAAGTATATGATTAAATTTTTTCGTCGTATTAGACAACGATTGGTTTCTGAAAGCAAATTTTCTAAATACATATTATACGCCATTGGTGAAATTATTCTCGTAGTTATCGGAATTCTTTTAGCGCTTCAAATAAATAACTGGAATCAACAACGAATTGAAGACAAAAAAGAGATAGAACTACTTATCGATCTAAAAGATGAATTTAAAAATAATTTAACCGAATTGGAAGAGTCTATTAACATCAATAAAAAAGTTACTCAATCCTGCGTTGACCTTACCAATATTATCAGGTCAAATTCATTATCCAAAAAACCTGATGTTGTAGATAAACTATTGATCTCAATTGGCAATTTTAATTCTTTTGATGCCAAAACTGGAGTTTCAAGCGAAATAGTTAACTCTGGCAAATTGAGCATTTTAAAAAACGAAGCCCTAAGAATACAATTAAACAATTGGTTAACCATAATTATTGACTCTGAAGAAGATATTCTTTTTAGGTCAGACAACTACACGATTAGCCTAATGCCTTTTTTGATGAAGCGGTTTCCGCTCGCAAATGGAGAGCTTACCAAAAAACTACCTTTTGATAGGAACAACAAATTGCAAACATACCAAGAAAAATCGCCTTTTGAAGCTGATTTAAACCAAGAGGATTTAATGGAATTTGAAAATCAGATCTGGCACCATAAACATAATCAAGATTATGTTGCTATCAACGAACTAAACCTAAAGGATTTTATTCTGGCCACAATTGGTATGATTGAAAACGAGTTAAACAAAAAGTTATAAATGATTAAATTCTTTAGAAAAATACGCTACAACCTCATGGAAACAGGAAAAACTGGTAAATACCTAAAATATGCCATTGGCGAAATTATTCTCGTAATGATTGGTATTCTTTTAGCACTACAAGTAAACAATTGGAATCAAGATCGATTAAACACTATCGAAAAAAAGGAGTTGCTCTCAAAACTACACTTTGAGTTTAAATCCAATAAAAAAGCTATTGAAACTTTTAGAATTGCTGAAGACAAAGCCATGAGTTCAAGTATTGAATTAATCAATCTTGTTGGAGCTACTAAACAAGAGTTATCTAAACATAATCTCGATAGCTTATTTTTTGAATCTTTTCCTGCAAATGAATTGGCTTTTGCTAATAATGCTGTAAACGATATAGTACAAAATGGACATCTTAATCTTTTTAAAGACGAAGAAATTACAACATTGTTGTACCAATGGAATTCGCTTTCCGAGATTAGAAAAACCCGATTCGAAAAACTGGATTTATGGAACAACGAGCAGTTTATCCCCTTTTTATTGCCTTTTATTTCAATGAGGGAAATGGACAAATATTCCAATTACAAATGGACTGGAAAATCTAAAGTAAAGCCAGATTATTACCCTTTGTTCCAGAAAGTTGAATTTGAAAACCTATTGGACAATTCTTTATGGTTACATCAACAGATTGTTGAGAGGCTTAATGAAACTGAAAAACTGATTGATGAGATAATCAATGCCACAAAACCTTAACTATTTATGATTAAATTCTTTAGAAACATATCAACTGTCATGTTGAGCGCAGTCGAGACATCTCATTATGAGATTTCTCAATCGTCACTTCGTTTCCTCATGTCGAAATGACAAACAAAATGATAAAGTTCTTTAGAAAAATACGATACAACCTTATGGAAACAGGAAAAACTGGTAAATACCTAAAATATGCCATTGGCGAAATTATTCTCGTAATGATTGGTATTCTTTTAGCACTACAAGTAAGCAATTGGAATGAAAAACGCAAAGACAGGATAAAAGAGCAATCCGTTTTATCATCAATCAATAAAGAATTTAAAATGAACAAAATTCAATTTGATTCTGTTTTATACTTTCATAAAAAGGCTTATAATGGCTGCAACAAATTGATTGCAATGTTTCCCATTGATATTGAAAGGGATAATTTAGATACCATTTCAAAGCACCTTTGGGATGCTGCATATAATTGGACGTTTAACCCTTCACAAGGAACTATAAACAGCATTATAAATACATCATCTTTTGATATTATAAGCAATGATGAGCTTAGAGGTTTGCTGGTATCTTGGTCAGACATCGTTTTGGATTTACAAGAAGATGAAATTCAGAATAAGAAAGTAGTATTTGAGCAGATGGATCCTTTTTTTGCAGGAAACATTGACTATAATTTTAATTTAAAAGACAAGCGAAATAATTTAAACGTACTAGAATCCATTAAATTTGAATATCTCATTAGGTTAAGGCAAGCTCTTCTTTGGGAACTTTTTAAACCAGGAGCAGAAATTGAAGTTTTAGAGAAAAACCTAGAAAGAATTATTGAACTTACATCAGAAAAATAGAAACTCTTAAACCAACACACATGAAAAAAGCTTTAAAACTATTAGGAATACTAATACTCATCGTTTTAGCTGTCTTAATTTTTAATACCTTAAGACTAAGCTCAAAACAAGTAGCTCCACAAGCCTTAGAAAGTGTCAACCTACCAAGTGATGCCTTTCACAACCTTTCAAAAGCCATACAATTTCCAACCGTTTCTTTCAGTGAAGATGCCATTCCAGACTCAACAGCATTTTTTGGTTTTCACAGATTTCTTGAAGAAACCTTTCCGTTAACACATACTAATTTATCTCTAGAAAAAATAAACGATTACAGTTTACTCTATAAATGGGAAGGTTCAGACGCTTCAAAAAAACCTATTATCTTAATGTCACATCAAGACGTAGTTCCTGTTGATGAGCCAACTTTAAACGATTGGGAAGCCGAGCCGTTTTCAGGTAAGATTACTGACACGCATATTATTGGTCGTGGCACAATGGACGATAAAGGTACATTGATAGGATTATTAGAGGCTGTGGAAAAATTACTCGAAGAAGGTTTTGTACCAACTCGAACCATTTATCTTGCTTCTGGACACGATGAAGAAGTTGGTGGAAGCAATGGTGCTGCTGCCATCGCAGCACATTTAAAAGCAAAAGGAATACATGCAGCCATGACACTCGATGAAGGTGGTTTTATTGCTGAAGATTTAGTTCCAGGAGTAAATAATCCTGTTGCTATGATTAATCTATCCGAAAAAGGTTTTGCTTCATTTAGGTTGATTGTAGAAACCACTGGAGGACACAGCTCGCAACCTCCACGCGAAAATACCATTGGCATGTTGGCACAAGCCATTGTAGATTTAGAAAACAATCAGTTACCTTACAAATTGGTTAATCCTGTTGATTACCAATTAGAATATATGGGAGCTGAACTACCCTTTTTTCAAAAAATGGCTTTTGCCAATCCTTGGTTGTTTAAAAAACCAATATTGGAAGCTTTAAATGCGCATACCACGACTGCTCCAACCATAATTGATGGAGGAGTGAAAAACAATGTGATTCCAACAGTTGCTGAAGCAACCATTAATTTTAGAATTCTACCTGGTGAAACCATAGAATCTACACAGCAACATATTGAAGCTGCCATTTCAGATAAAATAAGAGTAGAACCTGTTGGTTTTTTAACCAATCCATCTCCTGTTTCAAGTATCGATTCTGAAGCTTTTAAAATATTAGAACAAACCATTCGTGATATGTTTCCAACAAGTATTGTTGTTCCAGGTTTAGTTGGTGGTGGCACTGATGCCAGATATTTTTATGACATTTCAGATGATGTGTATCGTTTTTACCCTATTCGTATCGGTCCAGACAGCATGACCAGATTTCATGGTATTGACGAAAAAATAAGTAAAGACAATTACAAAGAGATTATTGAATTTGCCTACCATTTAATAAAAAAGTTTAATTAATGATAAAGTTTTTTAGATTATCGAAACAAAATTTTGCTACTGCAAAATCAAATGTCCAATGGACATTTGGTGGAGATAGCCGCTTGCGGAAAAAATAGAAACTAAAAGTATGATAAAATTCTTCAGAAAAATAAGATACAATCTTATGGAAACTGGTAAAACTTCAAAATATTTAAAGTATGCTATTGGCGAAATTATTCTTGTAGTTATTGGTATCCTCATTGCTTTAAGCATTAATAATTGGAATGAGTCAAGGAAAGAAGCTATTCAAGAAACTGCAATACTAAACCAATTACATATTGAATTTAGAAGCAATTTAAGACAATTGGATGAAAAAATTGATTTGAAAAAGGAAGCGATAAATTCATCATTACAGCTATTTAAATATATTGATTTTCAAAATCTTCGAAATAAAGATAGCGTTGATTATCATTTAGCAAGGACATTGCCATTTTCTACATTTGACCCAATAGTAAATGACTTGGCTAGTTCAGGAGAATTAAGAATGATAAAAAACGATAGTTTAAAACAAAAGCTCTCTTTTTGGACGTCTGAAGTAAAGGATTTACGAGAAGAAGAGGTGGCTTGGCAAGAGCATAGAAATAATAAATATGAACCTTTCCTTATTAAGCATTATCAACTAAGAACCATTAGAAATATCGCCAATAAAACGAACGTTTTAGGAAAATATTTAATTGAAGACAAGTCGACCATCATGAAACCTGTAATTGGTGTCACTAAACATCCTGAAAATTTTAACCTATTGTTGAATCACCCAGACTTTGAAGATCATATAGAAAGGTGCTTAACAAAAAATAATCATGCGCTTAACCAAGCTTCTATTTTGAGAAAAAGATTAATAGAAATATTAGACATATTAAATTCTGAATTAAAGAATACAAACAATGATTAAATTCTTTCGTCATATTCGTAAATCACTCCTTATGGAAAACAAAACAGGAAAGTACTTTAAATACGCTATTGGCGAAATTGTACTCGTTGTAATTGGTATTCTTATTGCTTTAAGCATTAATAATTGGAATGAAAAACGAAAAACAGAAGAAAAAAAACCCATAGGTTTTTATTAGGCTTAAAAGCCGATTTACAAAACGATTTAGAAGCCATCAATTTTGTGATTGATATCCAAAATTCACGATTTAATGCTATTAAAGATTTAATTGATTTTAGCAACTCGCCAAATGTAAAAACCATCATTGAAAATGACTCCATGAAAGCATCACAAGGTGGTAGGAATTTTACTTTTTTTCCTGTTGTTGGTTCGTATAAAGCAGCCAGCAATACAGGATTAATTGATAATATAAAAGATGAACAACTCAAAAACAATATTTTAAACTTATATGAACATTTATATGTAAGAATAAATTATAATGGAGAAATTAATGATAATAGATACGAAATGGTTGATTGGGAAAGCAGGAACTATATTGATTATACAAAAAAGGAACTTGTGTTTGATAAGCGTGGACTGCTCGATAAGGATTTCGTGAATCAATTAGGCTTTTTAAATAGATTTGTAAGAGTATATATTGGACGATGTGATGACACAAAATTAGCGATAGAAACAACCTTAAAGGAAATAAACAATTATTTAATGGTTTATGATTAAATGCTTTAAAAACTTATAAACCCATCACCTAAAAAAGATCTTCAGCTCTTTAAATGTGTTAAAAACCACTAATTCTATAAACCAAAATAGTCTTTTTTTGTATCTTAATCGTATCATAAATACATCAGGTTATGAAATCAGCATCTCGTTTAGACCAAGCCATTGCGAAACTTTACAACGCTTTTAATAATAATACCTTACATCCTGAATGCTCCAAGAATTGTGCTGTTGGGAATATCCTTGATAATAGCGATTTTTGGAAACACATATCAGATAATCATGGTTCATTACAACTGAATTATGTTGGTTTGGTCAATCAAAAAATTGGCAAACGCTTTAATGGTTATACACCTTATGAGCTGCTACAGATTGAAGCGGTCTTTCTAAAGGCTTGCAACTATGAGCTTCCATTTCATCATCAAAACAAAAAGCCAAAAAACCCTACAGATAAAGATGTTTTGTTTAAAGGTCTTTCTGCCGTGGTATCATTTTTATGCCAATTAGATGGCATTGACAATGTGATGGATTATTCCAAGATATTTAAATTAAAAAATGGTACACCTTTTTATGAATTAAATGAAATTCTTATATAAAACAGAAACCCAACAGAAAATGTTGGGTTTTGTTTTATAATTGATTGAAGATTATCCTCCAAAGTCATCAAATCTGATGTGCTCATCTGGGATTCCAAAATCTTCTCCCATTTTCTGAACGGCTTTGTTCATTAATGGTGGTCCACAGAAGTAAAGCTCAATATCTTCTGGAGCTTCATGATGATTTAAGTAGTTGTCTATAACACAATTGTGTATAAATCCAACAAAACCATCTCCAGGAGCATCAATATTTTCTTTTACTTTCCAGTTATCTTCTGGTAAAGGCTCAGATAAAGCAAGGTAGAACTTAAAGTTTGGGAAATCGCGCTCTAAAGCTTCAAAATGCTCTAAGTAGAACAACTCACGTTTAGATCGTCCTCCATACCAATAGGTTACTTTTCTACCAGTTTTTAAGGTTTTAAACAAGTGATATAAATGTGAACGCATTGGTGCCATTCCTGCTCCACCACCAACGTATAGCATTTCGCTTTCAGATTCGTTGATAAAGAATTCTCCATAAGGTCCTGAAATGGTAACTTTATCACCAGGTTTTTGAGCAAAAATATAAGAAGATGCTACACCTGGATTTACGTCCATCCATCCATTCTTATTACGATCCCAAGGTGGAGTTGCAATACGAACGTTTAACATGATCTCACGTCCTTCAGCTGGATAAGAAGCCATAGAGTAAGCTCTTTCAACTGTTTCAGTGTTTTTCATCACTAAAGGCCAAAGCCCAAATTTATCCCATTCTGCTTGAAATTTATCTGGTGTTTCGTGCTCTTCAGGATGCGCAGTAATATCTATATCTGAATATTTAATTTCGCATGGAGGGATTTCAATTTGAATATATCCTCCAGCTTTATAGTTCATATCTTCAGGAATACGAACAACAAATTCTTTAATAAACGAAGCTACGTTATAGTTTCTTACCACTTCAGCTTCCCATTTCTTAATACCAAAAACTTCTTCTGGAATGGTGATTTCCATGTCTTGTTTTACTTTGACTTGACAAGACAAACGTGCGCCATGCTGTAATTCTTTACGTGTAAAGTGTGGTGTTTCAGTAGGCAAAGCTTCTCCACCACCTGACAATACATGACATTCACATTGAATACATGTTCCACCACCACCACATGCAGATGGTAAAAATATTTTTTCACCACCTAAAGTAGCTAACAAACTGTTTCCAGAGGCAACTTCAATTTCTCTCTCACCATTAATTAAGATCTTTACAGGACCTGAAGGTGATAATTTTTGTTTTACAAATAATAGTAATGCAACCAATAATAAGGTTAAAACCAAAAATGCAGCAACTGTTGCTAAAATTGTTCCTAATGTACTTGCGGCTAATATCATGTTATTCCTCTTCTTTTAAAGTGTTATTAGCTAATTCTTCTGTTTTCTCTTCTGTTGAAGTAATTATCTTTTCAGATTCTATTTGTTCTTTTTGAACCAATACTGTTTTTTCTTCTTTTACTTCTTCATCTCCTCCAGTAAGCATTCCACCGAAGCTCATAAAACCAATAGCCATTAAACCAGTAATGATGAAAGTAATTCCTAATCCTCTTAAAGGTGCTGGCACATTTGAGTATCTGATTTTTTCACGTATTGCTGCTATTGCTAAAATGGCTAAAAACCATCCAATTCCAGACGATACACCATAATTAAATGCCAAACCAAATGTTGCAATTTCACGTGATTGCATAAATAACGAGCCTCCTAAAATTGCACAGTTTACAGCAATTAATGGTAAAAAAATACCAAGTGAGTTATATAACGATGGTGAAAATTTCTCTACTACAATCTCTACTAATTGTACCATGGTTGCAATAGTTGCGATAAACATGATGAATGAAAGGAAACTTAAATCGTAATCTGAATATTCTGCACCTAACCATTTACCTAATGCTCCTGGTTGCAAAATATATTGATCTAATAACCAGTTTAAAGGCACTGTAATGGCCAATACAAATATTACAGCAGCTCCAAGACCAACAGCTGTTGATACTTTTTTAGATACTGCAAGGTATGAACACATTCCTAAGAACGTGGCAAATACCATGTTGTCTATAAATATTGATTTGAAAAATAATTCTATATGTTCCATAATATTTTATTCTAGTTGTCTTCAATTAATGCTGGGTTCTTGCTACGTTGCACCCAAATTATAATCCCTACAACAATTAATGCCATTGGTGCCAATAACATAAATCCGTTATTTTCGTAACCAATACTATATAATCCTGTTTTTGCTATAGGATCTCCTAAAACTTTAAATCCTAGCAAAGTACCTGATCCTAACAATTCTCTAAAGAATCCTACAATGATTAAGATAATTCCATATCCTAATGCATTACCAATTCCATCTAAGAAAGATCTCCAAGGTCCATTTCCTAAAGCAAAGGCTTCAAAACGTCCCATAATGATACAGTTGGTAATAATAAGTCCGATAAAAGCTCCAAGCTCTTTACTTAATTGATAAGAGAATGCTTTTAAAACCTGATCTACGATAATTACTAAAGCAGCTACGACAGTTAGCTGTACAATAATTCTGATTTTTGATGGAATGATGTTTCTAATCAGTGAGATAACAACGTTACCAACACCTAATACAAATATTACAGAAACTGCCATTACAATGGACGCTTTTAACTGCGCTGTAATTGCCAAAGCCGAACAAATACCTAATACCTGAATAGTAATTGGGTTATCGTCTGCTAAAGGATCTAATATTAATTTGCTGTCTTTTTTAGATAAAAGTCCCATAAATTAATTGTTTTTTAAAGTTTTAAAATAAGGTAAGTACAGCTTTAAATCTTTTTTCAGCATTGCTGCAACACCATCTCCTGTAATGGTTGCGCCAGCGATAGCATCAACCTCATTATCTGTTTTGTCATTATTTAACGGATCTGCATTACTTTTTGAAATGTTAATTCCAACAAAGTTTCCAGATTCATCCAATAAATGTTCTCCAATAAAATCGTCCATAAAGAAACGTTCTTTTATGTTTGCTCCCAGACCAGCGGTTTCTCCTTGATGGTCAAAATAAGCTCCTTGAACAACCATATTCTCATCCATAGCTACATAAGCCCAAACCGCATCCCAAAGTCCTTTTCCTCTAATTGGTGCTATATAATATGTTTTACCATCTTTTTCACCAATAAATAGTGGTAACCGTCTTTCTTTTCCTTCCTTAGCATTAGACTGCTCTTTCTTAACATCTATTAAATAAGCTTGGTCATCTTCTTTAACATCTGTTCCGTTAGTGATTACAATTTGATGTGTAATGTATTTTGAAAACTCGTCTCCTACTTTTGCATCTTCAATAAAAGCAACGCTGCTTTCATCATTTTCATGAATTCCCATGGCATATAGGATGTTTTGTTGCTTTTCTATGCGTTTGTTTTCATCAATTTTTGGTCTCAATGAAGATGCAACAAAAGCTAATAAAGAACCTACTACTACTACCATACCAATGGCAAATAGTATTGTATATACATTTTTATCTGTTTTCTTTTCCATTGTTAAGCCGTTTTTGTTTTAAGACGCTTAAGTCTACGTTTAACATTACCTTGAACCACATAATGATCAATAGTTGGTGCAAATACGTTCATTAATAAAATAGCAAGCATTACACCTTCAGGATAAGCTGGGTTGAACACTCGAATCATAATTGAAATAAAACCAGCTAAAAACCCATAAATCCATTTTCCTTTATTGGTTTGTGAGGCAGTAACAGGATCTGTTGCCATGAACACTGTACCAAAAGCAAAACCACCTATTATTAAGTGATGCCACCAAGTGGTACTCATTAAGCTATAAAATTTACTGCTTTCTCCTATCCATCCTGAATCTACAACTCCATTAAAAATTAATCCCATGGCTAATCCACCTAATGTCATAGATAGCATGATTCTCCAACTTCCAATTTTTGTGAATATTAAGAACAAACCTGCTAGTAAGATTAATAGTGCAGACGTCTCTCCAACAGAACCTGGAATAATTCCGTAGAACATATCCATTATGCTATAAGAAGCTTCATGGCCTTGAGCTAAACTTCCTAAAATAGTTTCTCCTGAAATTGCATCAGGTGTTCCAGCGCGTTCTACTGCACCATGAACCCAAACTTTATCACCAGACATCCATGTTGGATAAGCAAAGAATAAAAAGGCTCTAATAGTTAAAGCTGGGTTAAGAATATTCATTCCTGTACCACCAAAAACTTCTTTACCAATAACAACTCCAAAAGCGACTGCAACAGCGAGCATCCAAAGAGGAATATCAACAGGTACAATTAATGGCACTAACATTCCTGTTACCAAATAACCTTCTTCTACTTCGTGTTTTTTGATGATTGCGAATAAAAACTCTATTCCTAATCCAACTCCATAAGATACAATCACTAAAGGTAGCACTTTCCAAAGTCCTATTACTAAGTTATCCCAAGACCAGAAAATTGGATCCAAAAATCCGCTTGCTCTTGAAATATCGCCTAAGGCTAAGTGGTGCTGATAACCAGCGTTAAACATACCAAAGATTAAACATGGAATCAATGCCATGATAACCGTATTCATTGTACGTTTTAAATCGTCGGCTGCTTTTATATGAGTTCCACCATGAGTGGTCTCATTTGGTAAGTATAAAAACGTATGGATTGCGTTAAACGCAGGCGCCATTTTGGTTCCTTTATACTTTTCTTTTAAATTGTGTAAGTTTTGTTTTAAGCCCATTATCCTATCTCTTTAAGCATTAAGTCTAAACCTTCTCTTATAATTTTTTGATGTGGTTGTTTAGACACACACACAAATTCTGTTAATGCAAAATCTTCAGGAGCTACTTCATACATACCTAAAGCCTCCATTTCATCAAGGTCTTTATACATACAAGCCTTTAAAATTTGCATTGGATAAATATCTAAAGGAAACACTTCTTCATAAGTTCCTGTAGTCACAAAAGCACGATGTTCACCATTGGTATTGGTATTTAGATCGTATTTTTTCTTTGGGTTTAACCAAGAAAATGTCAGAGCTCGTGAAGTAGAAATTTTATTGAAAACTGGTTTGTTCCATCCGAAGAATTCATAATCATCGCCTTCTGGAATTACTGTAATGGTGTTACTATAATAGTCAAGGTAACCATCAGGTTTAATCTGCTTCCCGCTTAATACATTTCCTGAAATGATTCTAACATTGGCATCTTTTTCAACACCATGATCGTAAATCATTGTTGCTACTTCACAACCTAATTTTGTAGTAAAGTATCTTGGTTTTTTAACTGAGGAACCTACTAAAGCCACAACACGTTCTGCATTGAATTTTCCAGTAACTAACAATTCTCCAATAATTACAAGGTCTTGTGCATTAACTGTCCACACTGTTTCACCCTTATTAATAGGATCAACCTTATTGATTAAAGTGCCAACATTTCCTGATGGATGTGGTCCAGAAACTTTGTGAATGGTTACTCCTGCTAAATTACCTAAAGGAGAGTTAGCATTCTTTCCTACAGAAATATGAACTTTCCCTTCTGTTAATTTTCCTAAGGCAGTCACAGCAGCTTGCAACTCTTTTTCTTTACCTTGAAGTGTAAAATCTAAATCAGCACTTAAAGGAGCAGACGCATAACCAGAAATAAAAATTGCTTTTGGTAATTTGCTTGGATTTGCAATCACATCATAAGGACGTTGCTTAATAAAAGGCCAACAACCAGCAGTTAATAATTTTGATTTTACCTCATCTGCAGAAGCACTATTAACATTTAATGATCCAAAATCTTGATATGCTTGTTCTTTATCTGCCTGAATTTTAATAGATAAAATTCTTCGTTTTTCACCACGTGCTATCTCAATAACTTCACCAGATACTGGAGAAGCAAATTTTATTGCTTCATTAGATTTATCGTAAAAAATGGTTTCACCAGCTTTTACTTTTGATCCTTCTTTAGCAACAAGTTTTGGAATAACACTGTGAAAGTCTTCAGGTCTAATGGTGTAAAAATTGCTTATAATAGCAGCTTCTTTAGCCTTTTCGGCTTCACCTTTAAGATTAATGTCTAGACCTTTTTTGATTCGAATGTCGTTTGACATATTTAATTTTTTGAGTTTAGTTGTCTAAAAATCCGTGCAAATTTACGAATTTAAAATGCAGTTTTCATAATAAATGAGCCAAAATTTAGCAATGATTTTTAGTATGAATTTTAAGGCACAGATTTTGTTTATCTTTACCACAAATATACTTATTAATGACCTCAAAATATTTTAGTCTATTCATCACATTTTTTTGGTTTCAATTTATGGCAAGTCAAGTTGCTGAAGAAGTTGAACCTCCTTATTACATTAAAACCATTACTTTTAAAAGTAATACAAACGAAAGCGAATTGCCCATTTTAAGGTTAGGTGAGCGTTTGCAATTGGAGTTTGATGTATTGAATAATGAAGAAGCCGATTTTTACTATGTGATAGAACATTACGATTACGATTGGACGCCTTCACGACTTATAAAATCAAGATATTTACAAGGATTTGATGACCAACGTATTGTGAATTATGAAAACTCGTTTAACACATATCAATTGTATTCGCACTACAGATTGCAAATTCCAAACAATCAAACTCAATTATTGGTTTCAGGGAATTATATGATGAAAATTTTTGATGAAAATGGTGAGTTGATGTTTAGTAGAAAATTTATGGTTTATGAAGATTTGGCAACTGTTGGTGTTGCAGTAAAGCGTTCTCGTGATGTGAGATATATTAACCAAAAGCAATCGGTTGATATCAGTATTGGTTCACTCAATTTAAATTTTGTTAACCCTAAGCAAACTGTCAATGTTGCCATCGTTCAGAATAACAACCTAAAAACTGCTATCACTGGTTTAAAACCTCAATATACACTTGGCAATGAGTTGCTTTACAAATATGACACTGAAACCAGTTTTTGGGGAGGAAATGAGTACTTATTCTTTGAAAATAAAAATGTAAGAGGCGCTAATATTGGTGTACAGTTTTTTGACTTAAAAGATTTGTACCACAACTATTTATACACAGATATTGTTAGAGCTAACAGGCCTTATACTTACAATCCAGATATTAATGGAAACTTTCTAATAACTGCGTTAGACACAGATAACGTTGACATTGAAGCCGATTATACTATACTTCATTTTTCGCTACAACATCCAGAAATGTTATTAGACAAAAATATACATGTATATGGTAATTTTAATAATTACGCTATTACTGATGATACCAAAATGACTTTTAATCCTGATACCAATGTTTATGAAACACGTTTACTTTTAAAGCAAGGTTTCTACAATTACAAATATGTGGTGGTTGATAAAAACAATAATCTTGATGAAGGAGCTATTAGTGGGAATTTTGACCAAACAGAAAATAATTATAAAGTATTGGTCTATTATAGAGATTTGGGTGGTTTATACGACAAGATTATTGGTGTTGGTGAGGCTTCATCGACTTTAATTACCAATTAACCCTTTGTTATGTTAAATTTATGTTGGTTTATCTACTTTTACGCATTCCAATTGACGTGTTTAAATATTTTTAATTAAATTTAGCTTTAAAGTTTCAATAAAATCTATGGTACAACAAGTAACACAAGGCATAAAAATTTCGGTCGAAACAAATTTTGAAGGCACTTTTTACAAAAACTATAAAGTGCATTTTGCTTTTGGTTATAAAGTTACCATTGAGAACCAAAGCAAAGACTCAGTGCAGCTAAATTCAAGACATTGGAGAATTCTCGATGCTTTAAATAATGTTGAGTTTGTTGATGGTGAAGGTGTTATAGGGAAAAAACCCATTTTAAAACCTGGAGAATCTCACACGTACACATCTGGATGTTTGCTTACATCTCCTTTTGGCGCTATGCAAGGACATTATAACATGGTAAATTTCACAACTTCAAATACGTTTCAAGTTGCCATTCCAACATTTAAATTGAGCGCTCAGTTTGCACTTAATTAAACTTCTTAGACAAAATAAATTTAAAAACTTTGTTTTTTTGTTCTATGTGAAAAAAAGCACAATTTGAATATTGTATAAAACTATAGGTTTCTGAGTAATTGAAAGTGGCATCATGCACTAAATACAAACCATCAACATCAATATTTCCATGTGGTGAAATTCGCTTAAACCTGTACAATTGCAATTGTTCTGTAAGATGCAATTCAAACCAAGCACCAGCAGCAATACCGTCTAGCCACTGTGCATGATGACTTTTTATATCTGTATGTTTTGGCTCTAAGGTTCCAACAAAATTTGGCGAATGATCTTTTAATCGATCTAAAAAATAACGCCTATTATCCTTTTTTACCGAAGATTGATACTCTGATATTTCTCCTTTCTCACTAACCTCATAAACATGGTTTTCAGTATCAGCAATCACCACATTGCCAATAGTACTTGGTGTAAACCATTTCGATTTTTTTAAGCGTTTCTTGATACCAACATTAGTAACTGAGGCTATCAAACTATCTGTAACAAATCGAGCGCAATTACAGCTGTTTTTTTCAAAAGCTGCATACTTAATAAACTGACGGTTTTGCATTCTTGTAATGTGGCTTCTTGCTTTCTCATAATCAACCTCCCTACAAACCGAAGCAATTAATTTTCCATCACCATGGGTTAGCTTTGGGTGTGTTGCCAAAAATTCTAAAATGGCATTTAGGTTTTGTATTTTATCGCCTTTAATATCTGCTTTAATGGGAAAATCCAGTTCATGGTCAGTATCTCTTCCTCTTACGCGACCATTGGGAATTGGTGTAATGTAACGTCCAAAATCATGATACTCCAAAACACCTGTTGTTTTATCTATCAGCACCAATGCTGAGTGTCCAGCCCTTACATAATTTTTTTTTCCAATACCAAAATAGTGCATGTATGGTGAGTACCATTCATCAGCAACCATGACTATGGTTTCAGGATAAGCCAAGGTTAAAACGATTGCTGAATTAGTCATTTATGGCTATTGGGAATTTGAACACTTGTTTTGAAGTATTATTTGTTTGAAGATTTTCAAAACTCATCTGCACCTCATTATTTAATTTTATAATTTGAGTTATACTTGTGGTTTTTACGAAAAACCTGTCCATAATAACACCATAATCTTCATTGCCTAGTCCAGCGGTTTTATGAAATTTCATGATACTTTTAGAGGACAAATCCTTTTCATTTTTAAAATCGGCAAACCATTGCAATCGTTCTTGTTTCATTTCGCTGTCATACAATGACGAAGATGACCATAATTTAGGCTCTAAAGGCAAATCACTAAGGTGTTTTTTTGTACCATCCCAGACCAGTTCCATGAATTTCATTGACGAACGCCACTCAACAATCACCAAAGTAAAAGGCTCAACACCATCTAATTTATAATTTTTAATTGCTTTTGCTAAATTTTCGGCTACCAATAAATCTTTCATGACCACGCCTCTACTCAATCTATAAGACGCTTTACGCTTATGCATTTCAAATCCACCATTCAACACACACAACACACGTTGTTTTTCACTAACACCAATCCACGAACCTCCTGCAACCTCATCTTTTGGGAATAGCAACCTAGTATTATTAATGCGATAAAATTCTGGAGACAAGGTTGTTCTGTTTGGAGCTTCGTCTCTGTTTGAAGTCAACACAAAATCGTTTGTTCCAGTTGGAATAAGGGTTACCGTACACATGAGTTTTTAAGTCTGTAATCCATTGAGCAACTTACAAAATATCATCAAAAAAATCGTACCTTTGCAGTCATTTTTAATAATTATAAAACAAAATATATTATGGGAAAAGGTTTCTTTAACGTACCAATTGCAGTCAACGAACCTGTAAAAAGTTATGCTCCAGGATCTCCAGAAAGAGAAGCTGTTTTAAAAGCTTACAAAGATATGTATAACAGTCACATTGATGTGCCAATGTACATTAACGGAAAAGACGTTACCACAGGAAATACGAGAACCTTGTCGCCTCCGCATGACCATAAACACGTGGTTGGAACTTTTCATTTAGCTGAAAAATCTCATGTAGAAGAAGCTATTGCAACTGCACTAGAAGCAAGAAAAGCTTGGGCAGATATGCCTTGGGAGCAGCGTGCAGGCATCTTTTTAAAAGCAGCCGAATTAATTGCAGGCCCATACAGAGCAAAAATAAATGCTGCTACCATGATAGCTCAATCTAAAACCATTCATCAAGCTGAAATTGATTCAGCCTGCGAGTTGATAGATTTTTTACGTTTCAACGTTCAGTTTATGTCTAACATTTACATGGAGCAACCCGAAAGCACAAGTGATGCTTGGAACCGAATTGAGTACAGACCACTTGAAGGGTTTACGTATGCTGTAACGCCTTTTAACTTTACTGCTATCGCTGGAAACTTACCATCTTGTATGGCTTTAATGGGAAATGTAGTGATTTGGAAGCCAAGTAACAACCAAATATATTCGGCTAAAGTCATTATGGATGTTTTTAAGGAAGCTGGTGTACCTGACGGTGTTATTAATGTTGTTTTTGGAAATCCAGGAATGATTACAGATACCGTTATGGCTAATCCACATTTTTCTGGATTGCATTACACAGGTTCTACACCTGTTTTCCAGAGCTTATGGAAACAAATTGGAAATAATATTGAAAACTATAAAACCTACCCAAGAATTGTAGGTGAAACAGGAGGGAAAGACTTTATCGTAGCTCATAAATCTGCCGATGCAAAACAAGTAGCGACTGCTATTTCTAGAGGTGCTTTTGAATTCCAAGGGCAAAAATGTAGTGCTGCCTCTCGTGTATATATTCCAACTAATCTATGGGATGACGTAAAAAAATATCTTGTAGAAGATATCAAATCATTTAAAATGGGCTCTCCTGAAGATATGAGTAATTTTATTACTGCTGTAATCAACGAAGGGTCTTTTGACAAATTAGCTAAATATATAGACCAAGCAAAAGCAGATAATGATGCTGAAATTATTGCTGGTGGTGGTTACGATAAAAGCAAAGGTTACTTTATAGAACCAACCGTTATTGTAACTACAAACCCAAAATATGACACGATGTGTACCGAGCTATTTGGTCCAATTGTTACTATTTATGTATATGATGAAAAAGCATATTCTGAAACCTTAAAATTGGTTGATGAAACCAGTGAATATGCTTTAACAGGAGCCATTTTAGCAACTGACAGATATGCTATAGTTGAAGCGACTAAAGCATTACAAAACTCTGCCGGAAACTTCTATATTAACGATAAACCAACAGGAGCAGTTGTAGGTCAGCAACCATTTGGTGGCGCAAGAGCCTCTGGAACCAATGACAAAGCAGGTTCTGCTCAAAACTTATTACGTTGGGTATCTCCAAGAATGATTAAAGAAACGTTTGTAACACCAGTAGATTACAGGTATCCTTTTTTAGGATAAGAAATAGGTAACTCTCTTATTTAAAAACCCTTAAACAAAATGTTTAAGGGTTTTTTATTGGTCTTTTTTGGGATTTCTTTTGTATCTTGAAGTGCTAATTAATCAACAATTATTATGAAAAAAATTACTTTATTACTCTTACTCCCTTTTTCACTTTTTGCGCAAAACAATCTGAATTCTATTTTTAGTGATTTAGATACATCAGGAATGAAAACCTCAATTTTGTTCAATCATTTTATGAGTTCATCAGATATTGTAAATGATTCTAAAACCCATTTTGATACCTATGGTTATTTTCAAGCCTACAATGAACTGGCAAGTGGCGACAAGCAAAAACGTTTCAAAGATTTTTCTTTTTTAAAGATGCTTCAAAAAGAAGAAAAATTAAACAATACCTTACAAATAGGGATTTTATTTACTGAATTCGATTATATAAACGATGAAAACTTAAAAAACGGAAGCCTTACTGCTAACAATGGAAAACTCATAAAAATTCAAAATTCCGACACACCAATTTTCAATACCAAACAAAAACTTATTGCTGCACCTTTAAGTTTAAAACATAAAGGATTGAATGTGAATTTTAAAATTTCAGAGGACATTTTCCTAAACACAACCAGTTCTGCAATTTCAAATATTAAAATAGATTTTGGTGATGGTAATGGATTAAAAAATGTTGCAATTGGCAGCCATATCAACATTAATTATCTTGATAGTGGAGAAAAGAATTTGATATTTGAGGTTACATTAAACTCTGGTAAAATGTTTCAATGCTATAGCTCAATAAATATTCAGGACACAAGAGACGTTAATGCTACTTCTTTTACTGCATCTATAACTCCAGATTTATCTGTTTATGGAGAAGCAACTAGTTATCCTGGAGAAGGAGAATATGAAATATTTTTAGATACAGATACAGGTGTTTTAGATAAACCAATCATACTTGTTGATGGTTTTGATCCAGGTGACACCAGAGATATTTCAGCTTTATACAGCTCTTTAGATTATGTAGGCGCTGGTGGACCAGGAAATTTAGCAGATTATGTAAGATCGCAAGGGTTTGATGTTGTGCTCTTAAATTTTCCAGTATACACAAGAGCTGCAGACATGACCGAAGTTGATGGAGGAGCAGATTTTATTGAACGGAACGCTATGCTATTGGTTGAACTCCTTAATATCATTAATGCAGCAAAAGTTGGCACAGAAGAAAACGTTATTATTGGCCCAAGTATGGGAGGATTGATTTCACGTTACGCATTGAATTATATGGATGACAATACCATTGACCATGAAACGCGTTTGTGGATGTCTATTGATGCGCCACATCATGGAGCCAATGTGCCTCTTGGATTGCAACATTTACTTAACTATATGGCATTTGGGTTAGGCAGTAACAATGTTACCTCCTTACAACCTATTGTTGATGGTATGTTAAAATCTCCAGCTGCTAGACAGATGCTCACTGACCATTTAGAAGCTCATGTTTTAGCCAATGGCTATGATTTTAATAATACTGCGACAGAGATTTTTCCTAAAGAACATCCTTGGAAAGCAATTTTTGATAACAGGATAAATAGTTTTACATCCAATGGTTTCCCTGAAAACACAAGAAATGTCTCTATAATTAATGGTAGTGGAGATAATTTACGTTATCAAGATAAAAATAGTAATGATATTTTACCTGGGTTTTCTATTATTGATACTAGTTTAGATACTGGTGTGATTTTTACTACAGCTGAGTTGGAAGTTAATATGACTCCAACATCAGCAGCGTCTGGAACAGGACAATTAATAAGTTCAGTAGATATTTTATTTTTTGGTGGCTCTATAATTGGAGGCCCAAAAACGGCAACGGCAAAAGCATTCTCATATACTGATGGTATTGACGCTGGTTCTGGTGGTTTATTTGATATTACTGGGTTAAGTGATGGTATTGACACAAGTGGTTTAGTAGGAGACTTTTTAGATGCATTAAATACTGATGTTTTTAATTTTATCCCTTCTGTTAGTGCAATGGCAATGGAAATTACAAGTAATGAGATCGATTGGTATCATGATATCGATTTAGGTGCTGGAAGTCCTCCAACTGAAGCACCAACGTTTGCTGTTAATGACAACACTCCTTTTGTAAATTGGTATATACCAACAAATAATGAACCACATGTACAACTAACCGAAGCCAATGTCACATTCGCTCTAACTGAGATTATTCCTTCAACATTGAGCACTCCAATTGTAAAACATGAGTTTATAAAATTAGAAAAAAACCCAATAAAGAATGAGCTTGTACTTTTAAATTCATCAAACACACAAGAAGCTAATATTCAAATTATTGATATTACTGGAAAAGTGGTTTATAAAAACAAGAAGCTATTGCTTAACAATAGGACTTCGGTTTCAATCAATCTGTCTTCAGGATTGTATATTTTGAATGTTAAGGCTAACAATCAAACGCTTAAAACAAAGTTAGTTGTCAACTAACTAAGTTATAACTTTAAAAAAAAGCCTCATTAACTGAGGCTTTTTTTATGGTTTATACTTCAAAGGCAAATGCACTACTTTTTTGGTTTCAAAAAAATCTTCATCAAAATAATCTGTCAAGTTGTATAAAGTAGCTTTTGGATAATTTTGCAACTCTTCAGTTAAATCGCCACCTTTAAGATAGAGAATTCCATTTTTAAGCTCATGTTTGCTCTTTTTGCTTACTTTGCTTTTCACCCAACCAACAAAATTAGGCATTGCTGTAACTGCACGGCTCACAATAAAATCAAAGATTTCATTGATGTCTTCAGCGCGTTTATGAGACGTTTTTACATTGGTTAATTCTAAATCTTCAGCAACAGCATCAACGACTTTTAATTTTTTATTGATACTATCAACCAAATGAAATTTGCATTCAGGATATAGTATCGCTAAGGGAATTCCTGGAAAGCCTCCTCCAGTGCCAACATCCATAATTGTGGTTCCATCTTTAAAATTTAAAACCTTTGCTATTCCTAGAGAATGCAGTACATGACGTAAATACAATTCATCAATATCTTTTCTAGAAACCACATTAATTTTGGAGTTCCAATCAGAATAAAGGTTATAAAGTTTACTAAATTGTTCTTTTTGAACATCAGAAATTTCTGGGAAATATTTTAGGATTAATTCCATCAAATAGTTTATTTTAGGACAAAATTAACTATTTTGGATAGATAATAAATCGATTTAAAAGAATATCATTTTAATAATTAATTATATTTGCAACTTATTATATAAAAACGATTAATAGCACGTTATTTATATGGATAACAAACAAAACATGACAAAACAAACACTCTCTTTTTCAAGAACTGACTCAGCCAAATTTTTCAGGACTTTAAATAAACGTGTAAACGATTATTTTAAAGAAAACAACATTAAAAAAACCGGAAATTGGAAATTATATACAAAAGCCATCATAATGTTTACATTATTGCTTGGACCTTTAATTTTACTACTAACAGTTGATTTACCAACTTGGGTTCAAATTTTATGTATGATGACCATAGGTATTGGTATGGCAGGAGTTGGAATGAACGTAATGCACGATGCCAATCATGGTTCCTTTTCTAGTAAAAAATGGGTAAATAAGCTAATGGGAAGCAGCATTCATATTTTGGCTGGAAACGATTACAACTGGAAAGTACAGCATAATGTGCTACACCATACATACACTAATATTCAAGGTCATGACGAAGATATTGATGCTGGTAGGATTATTCGCTTCTCAAAACACACAAAGTGGCTTAAGATTCATCAATACCAAAAATACTATGCCTTTTTTCTGTATGGTTTACTAACTGTAAATTGGGCAATTACAACAGATTTTAAACAAACTTATCAATATTTAAAAAGGAAATTATCTTATGGCGAATTTCCGAACCCTGCCACTCAATGGACCAAATTAATTATTGGTAAAATTATCTACTATACAATATGGGTTGTTTTACCTTTATCATTAGGCTATGCTTGGTGGGAAGTTTTAATTGGTTTCTTAATCATGCATTATACTGCTGGCATAATTTTAAGCGTCATTTTCCAATTAGCGCATGTAATGCCTAATACTGAAATGCCACTTCCAGATGAAAACGGGAACATGAAAAATACATGGGCAATTCACCAATTGTTCACAACGTCAAATTTTTCGCCTAAAAGCTGGTTAGTTGAATTTTATACTGGTGGATTGAACAGACAAGTTGAACATCATTTATTTTCTCACATTAGTCATGTTCACTATAAAAAAATAGCAAAAATCGTAAAAGATACAGCCAATGAGTTTAGCTTACCATATAATGAATATAACACCATTTGGAAAGCTATTGCCGAGCATTATAGACAATTAAAGGTATTGGGCCAAAAGCCTGCTCTTGCCTAGTTCTTTTTTTTCAGATAAAATAAATTAGTAATGGAACTACTTTCAGATAGGGTATTAAATATGTCTACTTCTGCTACATTAGCAATGGCAGCAAAAGCCCGCGAATTAAAAGCGGAAGGCAAAGACATTATCAGCTTAAGTTTGGGCGAACCAGATTTTAACACTCCAGACTTTATAAAAAATGCCGCAATAAAAGCTATTAACGAAAACTATAATACCTACACTCCTGTTGATGGTTATGTAGAGCTAAAGGAGGCAATCATTACCAAATTTAAACGTGATAATGGCTTACATTACACCTTGCCACAAATTGTAGTGTCTACAGGAGCCAAACAATCTTTGGCCAATGTAGCAGCTGTAATGATAAATCCTGGTGACGAGGTTATACTTCCATGTCCTTATTGGGTAAGTTACAGTGATATTGTTGAACTTAATGAAGGTGTCCCTGTTGAAGTAAAAACAACAATTGATACAGATTTTAAAATGACCGCAGAACAACTGGAAGCAGCCATTACACCAAAAACCAAAATGATTTGGTATAGCTCACCATGTAATCCAAGCGGTTCGGTTTATAGCAAAGAAGAACTTCGTGCCTTGGCTGATGTATTACAAAAACACCCAAACATTTTTGTGGTTTCAGATGAAATCTATGAACACATCAACTTTGTTGGCCAGCATGCAAGCATGGCTCAGTTTCCAGATATGTATGATAGAACCGTAACTGTAAATGGCGTATCAAAAGCATTTGCGATGACTGGTTGGCGAATTGGCTTTATTGGTGCTCCTGCTTTTATTGCAAGAGCATGTAATAAAATGCAGGGTCAAATCACTAGTGGAGCAAATTGCATTGCACAACGTGCAGTAATTACTGCTATGGAAGCTTCGCCTAGTACAGTGCAATATATGGTTGATGAGTTTAAAGTGCGCCGTGATTTGGTATTGGATTTATTGAACAAGATTGAAGGCTTTAACACCAATACACCAGAAGGTGCTTTTTATGTATTTCCAGATATATCAAGTTATTTTGGAAAAACACTTCGTGGAACAAAAATTAATAACGCAACCGATTTTTCTCTTTACTTATTAGGAGAAGCCTTAGTAGCAACTGTTACAGGAGAAGCTTTTGGAAACCCAAACTGCATCAGGCTATCTTATGCAGCATCACAAGAGCAAATAAAAGAAGCTATAAAACGAATTAAACAAGCTGTTAGTTAAATTAGATTTGATTTAAAATTAAAAGAAAGCCACAACATAGTTTAAGTTGTGGCTTTCTCATTTTTAACTAACTACTATTAAAATGAAAAATATTTATGAATTATTATAGGTAAACACCAAGCCAACTAACTTACTATAGCAATGATAACCAAAGTAAAAACTGTAAGCTTTAAGATAGCATCTACACTTAACGAACATTGGTATAGATTGCTCTTGACCTTCTGTTTTACGCCAAATATCGAAGTTGGTTTTGAGTGAAAGAAATTATCTTGAATTTCTTCTTTGTAAGATGATGTCAATAACCCTTCATTTTTAAATACAAAAGGTTCGGGTTTCTGTTTGGGTAATGGCTCTAAGTCCACTTGTGTTAATACTAATTCCATGATTAATTGTTTTTGATTGATTTATACCTATAAGACGAGAACTAAATAAAAATGTTACAGAAACCTAAAAATATTTATCTTTATTATTATAACAATCAAATAAATAACAATGCATATTAAGTATTATATACTGATTATTGGAATACTATTAATATCATGTAAAGCTAAAAATACTACTACACATAAAACTGATAAAATTACAAATATCCAAAATCAAGAGTATCTTATTGGGAACATAAATATTAAAGATTTAAAACAAAACCCTCATATAAGTTGGTATAACACAAACTATCAACGATATATATTAGATACTACTGCTCTAGAAAAAATTAAAAATCAAGACTTATTAAAAGATATAACTATAACAATATTTTTGGGTACTTGGTGTAGAGATACAAAGCATTTATTACCAAGATTTTATAAAATATTTGATTCTATAGGCTATAATACAAACAAAATAAGATTAATTGGAGTTGATAAAGAAAAGAATTCACATGATGGACTTTCTGAAAATTTAAATATAGATTACGTGCCTACTTTTATCTTTTATAAAGATAAAAAAGAGTTAAACAGAATTGTAGAATTTACAGTTGAATCGCTTGAACTTGACATGTTAAAAATACTTAAAAGTGATGGTTATAAACATTTTTATAAAAATACTCCTTAAAATTCATAAATTTTAAGTTAATTTACAATTACGGTTTTTCCGTAGTTTTTAACAATAGCTGTATTTACCTAGGTTTTAAAAAAATAAATCAATTTTTTTTTTAACTAAAATTTGTTTTTTTATGATTTTTTTTTTTAGCTTTATACTGTAATGTGCTAATTATTAAGTTTATAAAGTCACTTAAAAACAAACATATTACATCTGTTCGAACACAACTTGCGCAAGTTTTTTCCCTAAGACTTTATAATTAATAGCAATGAAAAAGTTTTTGCTTGGCAATTTCTTAGACTTTAAAGTGACTTTATTTATCCTATTTAATCAATCCGTACTTACATGGATTAAAACAAAAAATTATGAGAAAATTGATGTTAATTATATTTGCATTGGGTTTTATATCTGCAAATGCAACAGCTATTGCACCTGATTGCCATGCTCAAGCATGTGCTGAAGTTGAAGCTTGGGAAAATCTTTACCCTAATCTTACTGCGGGTGAAATTGAAGCTATATATAATATGGCTTATAATGAATGTAACATGCAATAGTTAAATAACTTAAAGGGAAGAGCTTATGCTCCTCCCTTTAATAAACATTACTCTAATGATAAAATCAAAACATATCTTCCTCCTTATTTTATTTTATAACACTATAAGCTATGGACAAACTGCATTTGTAACTTATAAACTCCAAAGTACAAATCCAAGTGAAAGTGAGCGAGTTTTAAAAGTAAAAAAGGAAGTTGAGCTTATGGAATTTACTTTAAGTTATAATCAAAACTCATCTTTTTTTCATAAAGAAAAAAATGTTCCTGTTGATAGATATATTGCGAATATAGCATCTATACTTTCAGGAGCTGGTAATGATTTTTACCAATACTCTAAAAATAAAACCGTTCTTCAAAATCAACAAATCACTGGTAAAATGTATCAAGTTGACTATTCAAGAAAATTTAACGGCTGGCAATTAACCAACGAAACAAAACAGATAAATCAGTACACTTGTTATAAAGCTATTTTGCCAGAATTTAATGAACATACCCAAAGCACTACTGAAACTATTGCCTGGTTTACACTAGAAATTCCTGCACCTTATGGTCCAATTGGTTATGGAGGTCTACCAGGCTTAATTTTAGAATTGACTTATAAGTATGCAGTATATTCTGTAAAAAGTATCACTCTTAATCCAAAAAAAGGAGTTGATTTTCCCAAAATAAAAGAGGGTAAGGTTATTACAGAAAATGAATGGGTTGTTTTAATGCGCAAGGCACGAAAAGTAACTGATGACTAATAATTTATACTGTGTTAAAAACATACCTAGTATTTTTATTCATATTCTTAGCTCCTTATCTTACTACCAACGCCCAAGTTGTTTTTGAAGGAAGCATAAAAGATGAAAATAATAAACCGCTGGAACTAGCCAATATTTTAGCAATCCCAAAAGATAGTATTAGCAAAATAGCTTTTACCACATCTAAAGTAGATGGTAATTTCAAACTTGAATTAAAAGCTCATACAAGCTACAAACTGACAGTTAGTTATTTGGGTTATGTTACCATAAATGAGGAAATCGAAACTGTTGAAACTTCTATTCTCAAGAACTACATCCTCAAAGATGATATCAATGAGTTAGAAGAGATTAAGCTAGATTACCAACCAGCAATTTCCATTAAAAAAGATACAACTACATATAAGGTTTCGGTCTTTACAAATGGAAAGGAGCGTAAATTGCGCGAAATACTAAAAAAGTTACCAGGTATTGAAGTAGACAGAGAAGGCAACGTAATAGCAAATGGTAAAAAAGTTACCCAAGTTCTTGTTGAAAACAAACAGTTTTTTAATGGACGTAGTAAATTGGCTGTAAATAACATTCCTGCAGATGTGATTCATGACATTCAAATTATTGAGGACTATCATGAGACCTCATTTATGAAAGGCTTGGACAATTCAGAGGAAATAGCAATGAACATTAATCTTAAAGAAGATAAAAAGGAATTTGTTTTTGGAGATATTGAAGCTGGTTTAGGCTTGAAAAAACTTTATAAAGTCCATCCGAAGATTTTTAAATACAACCCAAAAACAACATTTAATTTTATTGGAGACTTAAATAACACATCAGAAAAATCGTTTACGTTAAGTGATTATATTGGATTTGAAGGAAGTATAAACCAAGAAAACAGAGCTTCAATATTCAATTCAAACATTGCTAGTTTTTTACGAAACAATGATTACACTAAAAATTCACATAAGTTTGCAGCTCTAAACACTCAATTTAATCCAAATACAAAAAATGAATGGCGTGCATTTATAATTGCTTTTGATGATAAAAATAATTTTGAAAACAATACGGAGTTTACATATTTGAATGATGACATTTCAGAGCTCAGGACTTCAAAAAATAAAAATAAAAGTAATGTATTACTAGGTAAACTTTATTATAAATATACTCCAGATATTAGAACCGTTATTAAGGTAGAAGCAAGAGCAGAACATAACAATTTAAATAATAATGAAGCAAATACTTCAGTAATTAGTACAAATAGTAACGATTACTCAATAGACAAAGATGCCGAAACCACAGCAATTTCTTTAAACCTAAAAGCAGAAAAGCAATTTTCTAAAGGGCATACAACATCATTATTTTCAAATTTTGATTATAATGACAAACAAGAATTCAAAAAATGGAGTAGTTTGACTAATTTATATAATAATAGTATTCCAATCCTTGATGATTCTTTTTACTCCATTAGGCAAAATGAACTTCAAAATTATAAGGTCATAAATATTTTTTTAAAGCATTACTGGGTTCTCAATAGAAAAAATCATTTATATTTTAATGTAAGTACTGAGCAACATCGTGCTAACTATAAAACAAAAGATTATCAGGAATTGAGCAATGGTAATGTAAATAATTTTAATGGTTTTAATACTAATCTAGTTAACAACTATAATAAAACACAAATGAACGTTGAGTTCAAGCACATTATTTGGGACATTATTGCTCAGTTCAAGCTAGGTGTTGAGTTTCATAACTGGAATAACATGCAATTAGGTGAAACGCAAAGTAGTACCAAAAAGACACTAATTCCGAAAGTAAAATTATCTTATAGTTTTGACGATAAAAATAATTTAGAGTTTGAGTATTCAAAATCAAGTAATTTTCCAAATTATAAAATGTTTGCCGATGGATCTATTATTCGTTCTTTTAATTCAATCTCTTTAGGAAACCCTTTTCTTGAAATAAATTTTGCCAATACTTACACACTATTTTTTAACCATACAAATATTTATTCTTGGAGTTTTTATTCGTATTTAGGTTATACTGAACGAAAAAAAACTATTTCCAATAATATCATGTTTAATGGTATATTTAGTGAAACAACTCCAATCAATATTACTACACCTTATAAAAGCATATTTACTAGCATAAAAGCTTTATATAATAGACCATATTGGAAATTTTCGTCAACAATTAGGTATAATAATTTCAACATTCCGACTTTAATAAATGACGAAGAGCTACAAACTAATTTAAAGCAAATAAGTTTCAATATTAACTTTACTACTAAGTTTGAAGAAAATCCGAATATTGAAATTAATGCCAATTCATCATTTAGTAATAATTATGACTCAACTTTTAAAAATAATCAAAATACTACATATCTGGAAACACATTTCTGGTATGATTATAAAAATTGGAAATTCAATGTAGATTTTTCTCAAACCTATTTTAAAAACCAACTTTTCTCCACTACTAGCTCATCTTATAACAACTTTAATACATCAATTTTTTACAATAAGGAAAACAGTCCATTAGGTATTGAAGTAAAAATCACTAATTTGACTAATAATAAATCAAAAATAACGTCTACATTTTCATCCTCTTTGTTTACAGAAGATATAACCTATATTTTTACTAGAACTATTATGCTTTTATTGTCATATAAGCTTTAATCATCTATTTCTCCAAAAAAAAGGTGTGAAAAGAATAAGAACCGTAAAGAGTTCCAGACGTCCAATAAGCATTAAAAAGGAGCACCACCACTTCCCTATCATTGGCATGTTATAAAAATTGTCAACAGGGCTAAAATTACCAAAAGCTGGCCCAACATTTCCTAAACTTGAAGCCGCGACTCCAACAGAAGATTCAAAATCAAGACCTAACATAGAGAATCCGAGTGCTCCAACAATAAAAGACAACATGTATAATATAAAAAAAGCTAGAATATTAAATACAATATCTCCAGAAATAGATTTTTTATTATAACGAACTGGCAATACAGCATTGGGATGCAAAGCGCGTTTAAATTCAACAAAACCATTTTTAATCATTAATAAGTGCCTTACAACTTTAACACCTCCAGAAGTACTACCAGCAGAGCCACCCAAAAACATTAACCCAAAAAAGAAAACAGTTAAAAAAGGAGTCCATAATGTATAGTCTGCAGAAACAAAACCAGTTGTAGTTACTACGGCTAATACTTGAAACAATGCATGCCTAAAAGAGCTTTCTGCTTCTCCCAAAACCATAGGATGATTTATGGTAGAAACTGAAACGTCTGCTCTAAAATAAATAATACAGGCTGCAATTATAGTAAATACTGCTATAAACTTAAAGTAGAGCTTAAATTCTTCGTCTTTTATAATTTTTTGAATTTTCCCTTTAAATGCAAAATAACTCAACACAAAATTGGTTCCTGCCAAAAACATAAATATAATAACTATGTATTGTATCATTGGTTGATCGTTCCAATAGGCCAAACTCGCATTTTTTGTAGAAAACCCTCCTGTAGACAAAGTACACATTGAGTGATTTATAGCATCAAAAAAATTCATCCCAGCAACTTGCAATAAGATAGTTTCAGCAGCTGTATAACCAAAATAAATAAGCCACAAACGTTTTGCTGTATCTGTAATTCGAGGATGTAATTTATCTGCGCTTGGTCCTGGAGCTTCGGCTGCGAAAAGCTGCATACCACCTATACCAAGTAATGGTAAGATGGCAATTGCCAAGACGATAATTCCCATACCACCTATCCAATGGGTTAAACTTCTCCAAAATAAAATACCTTCAGGTAATATTTCTATGTCATTTAGGATTGTTGAACCTGTAGTTGTATAACCAGACATGGTTTCAAAAAAAGCATTCGTAAAATTTGGTATCGTTTCAGTAAAGATATAAGGCAGCGTTCCTGATAGTGCCATAATAACCCAACCAAAAGACACAACAATATAGCCTTCACGTTTGCCCATTTCCTTGTTAGGGTTTCTTGTGGCCAACATGGTCAATCCTCCCAAAAATATCACGATAAGTCCAGCGTAAGCTATTTGTGGTGTTACTCCATCTTTATAAATTAGGCTTATAAGGGCAGACAAAAGCATAAAACCACCATTAAACAATGATAGCAATCCTAAAAAATGAAAGATGATTTTATAATTGAGCTTCACAAGTGCTAAAATTGCTTTTTAATAGAAAAATTTCTCAACTTTTTTAATGGATTGTGGTAAGCAACACACTACAATTCTGTCTCCAGATTCTACCTTAAAATCTCCAAGTGCAGTAATGCCTTTACCGTTTCTAATAACACCTCCAATAATAGCAGATCTAGGGAAATCTATATCTTTTATAAGTTTATCACAAATGTCTGAGCTTGGTTTAACTATAAACTCTAGAAGCTCGGCATCCATGCTGTTTAGTTTGGTCATAGCAACCACTTCTCCTCTTCTTATGTACCTGAAAATATTATTGGCAGCTAATAGTTTTTTATTGATAATTGTATCGATACCAATAGAATGCGACAGCTCAAAATAATCAATATTTTCAACTAAAGCCACTGTTTTTTTTACACCTTTGGATTTTGCTACCAAACACGACATGATATTGGTTTCGGAATTTCCTGTTACCGAAATAAAAGCATCCATATCTTGTATGTTTTCTTCTTCAAGAAGTTCAACATTTCTGCCATCTCCATTAATTACCAGAGTGTTTGGAAGCTCATCTGCGAGGTCAAAAGCCCTGTTTTTTTCTTTTTCTATAAGTTTAATGTTAAACTTTCCATCCGTAAGTCCTCGAGCTGTTTTAGAACCAATTCGACCTCCTCCTAAAATCATGACATCTCTAATTTCAGATTTTATTTTACCTGTAAGTTTACATAAATCTTCATCGCCTCCTTTTGATGTTATAAATACAACATGATCTCCTTCTTTAAGCACTGTATCACCACGAGGAATAATAGTTAGATGAGAACCAAAACGTTGGATAGCAATAGGAATAAAATGAACTTCTGGCATTAACATAGCTGCTTCCTTTACAGATTTACCAACAATTTTTGCTGTTCTGGATAAATTAAGACCTAACATAGTTAACGCACCATCTTCAAAAGCATAAGTATCATTAAAAACTGACTGATTTAATAATAATTCTATTTCGGCAGCAGCTAAAGATTCTGGAGAAATAAGCTCGTCAATACCAAATCTGGTAAAGCCTACTTCTTCTTTCATGTCAATAAACTCAGTGTTGGATATTCTTGCTATGGTTTGCGAAGCTCCTAACTGTTTTGCCAATACACAAGCTGTAATATTTGTAGTTTCGGACGATGTTACTGCTATAAATAGTTCAGTATCTTTAATTCTAGCATCATTTAAAACAGCTATAGATGTTGCATCGCCTTTTATAACTTTAATATCTAAATGAGTGTCTGCGTAGTTTAAACTTTCTTTTTTTGAATCTATCAGTGTGATTTCCTGAGACTCATAAGATAATAATTTTGCTAAATGAAATCCGACCTCACCAGCTCCAGCAATTATTATTTTCATGTATTATTGTAATTAAAAAGATGTGCAAATATAATTTAATTTTAGGGAATTGTTACTTAAATCCATTTCTTTGCACAATTAACAAAGTTATTTTAGCCCTTTTACCAATGTCTGAAAAAATAAAGCCTTATAAAAACAGTAACCTGAGCAAAAAAGAACAGGTCACCCAAATGTTTGATACTATTTCTAAAGAGTACGATGGTCTTAACCGTGTTATTTCATTTGGGATTGATGTAAAATGGCGAAAAAAAGTTGTTAAAATTGTAGATGCAAATAAACCTGACACAATATTAGATATTGCAACAGGAACAGGTGATTTGGCAATAAATCTTGCTAAAACAAATGCTACTAAAATTGTTGGTTTTGATATTAGTCCAGGAATGCTTGAAGTTGGTAGAAAAAAAATTGCACTGAAACAGTTAGACAATAAAATTGAAATGGTATTAGGAGATTCTGAAAAGATGCCTTTTGATGATAATTCTTTTGATGCTATAACAGTTGCTTTTGGAGTAAGAAATTTTGAAAATTTAGAACAAGGGTTATCAGAAATTTTAAGAGTACTTAAACCTAAGGGAATTTTTATTATTCTGGAAACTTCAGTACCTACAAAAACACCTTACAAACAAGGTTATAAATTTTATACCAAACATATTTTACCTATGATTGGGAAACTTTTTTCAAAAGATAAAGTAGCTTATAATTATTTAAGCGAATCTGCTTCTGTTTTTCCTTATGGTGAAGTACTCAACAATATTTTAAGTAAAATTGGGTTTATAAATGCGGAAGCCCTACCTCAAACATTTGGCGTAGCAACCATTTATACAGCATCTAAATCTTAATATGAAGAAACTATTTTTTGTTTTATCGTTTATTTTTGTAGCGCAAACAATTAACGCTCAGTTATTTACTAAAGAAAAGATACAAAACCAAGCCAACATTGACAAGATGAAGTATTCTTGGGGCTATTATCTTGGTTTTAATAGTTATGACTTTAATTTTGACTATAATCAAGACAGAGAAGACATACAAGTTGAAAAAAACTTAGGATTCAATGTTGGATTGATTGGCAACTTGCGTATTAATGATTTTTTAGATTTACGCCTTGAACCAGGCTTAATTATTTCCAGAAGAAATTTAACCTATGACGAAAGCTATTTTCAAGGAATGGATTATAATAATTCTGATTTGATTAGAGAAGTCAATTCAACATATATTCATTTTCCTCTGCTATTAAAGTTTTCATCTAAGCGTTTTAATAACATTAAACCATTTGTTGTTGGAGGTTTTTCGGCAGCATTAAATTTATCAAGTAACGAAGAAAATCCAGAAGATAATACAGTTGGTCAGTTTAGAACCAAAAGAGGCATGCTGTTTTATGAACTTGGTGTAGGCATAGATTTATATTTGTTCTGGTTTAAGTTTACACCTTCAATTCGTGGAGTTTTTGCTATTAACGATGAAATTATTAGAGATAATGATAATGCAAACAGCCCTTGGACAGGCAATATTCACACCATGAAAACCAGAGGTTTGTTTATCAACTTTACGTTTCAGTAGTTAATACCTTCTCTTAAACTCACTTAATAAAATAGCTGTAGCGTTAGCTACATTAAGGCTTTCAGTTTGTTGTAAATTTCCAAATCGAGGTATAGAAATTCGTTTTTTAACTAAGGCTTCAACATTAGGCTGTATACCATTAGCTTCATTACCTAAAACCAAAATTCCGCTTTTCAGTTGGTTTTCGTTGTAAATATTGTCTCCATCCATAAATGCACCAAAACTCATTACATTATTAACTGCTAAAACATCAACTAAATCTTTGTAAACCACATTCACTCTTGTGATAGAACCCATTGATGCCTGAATTACTTTAGGGTTGTAACAATCAACTGTTTCAGTATTACAAATTAAATCCTTAACACCAAACCAATCGCATAATCTTATTATAGTCCCTAAATTCCCTGGATCTCTTACATTATCCAATGCCACAATGAGTCGGTTAAAATCTATGTTTTGATCTCTAGGAATCTCAAAAACAGCTAAAGCTATATTTGGCGTTTTTAAAGCACTAATTTTTTTTAATTCGTTTGGTGTGATTTTTGTTTGCAATACATCTGAAACATCAAAATCACTCGTAGTTGTATATAGTTGATGCAGTTTAAATTTTGAATTCAATAACTCGTTTATGGTTTTTATACCTTCGGCAAAAAATAATTGATGTTGTAAACGAAATTTTTTTTGACGCAAACTCGTTATTAATTTTATCTGACTTTTACTTAGCATTCAAATACAATTTTTTTTAGATGTCATAAAGAAAATGAAAAAATCTTATTTCAAACGGAAATAATGTATTTTTGAGCTAAAATTTACCTGAATTTGCAACATATAATTATTTATTTCTAGTTGAAACAACCGCTTCTTAAAATATTGTTTTTCTTATTTATTGCGATTTTTATAACGTCATGCAACGTACTTAAAAGAGTTGGTGAAGATGATCAATTATTGGTTCAGAACACATTAATGGTTGATGGTAAAAAAGAAAAATTTGAATCTGTAAATAACCTCATCAACCAGCAGCCAAACAGTAAATTATTAGGCTTTCCGCTACGTTTGCATATTTACAATCTTGCCAGACCAGACAGAGATTCTTTATTTGATGCTTGGTTAAATGAAAACCCTAAAAGAAAAGAACGTCTCATTAAACGCTACTCTAAAAAACAAGTTGATAAGCTAAAAGAATCTTCAATTGGTTTTAATAATTGGTTAAAAAAAACAGGAGAAGCACCAATTATAATTGATACTTCCAAAACAAATAAAAGTAAGCGCAACCTTGAAAAGTACTATTTTAAAAATGGTTGGTTTAATCGCGAAGTGTCCTATAGCATTGATTCTGTAGGTAAACAAAGAGCAGCAATTACTTATAAAGTTAACAGGAAATCACCTTCTATACTAGACTCTATTTCAACCAAAATAGCATCTCCTATTATTGATTCCTTATATCAGTTAAACAAGTCAGAATCTTTGCTTAAAGTTGGCGAACAGTTTAGAGATGTTAATTATGAAAACGAGCGTGAACGGCTAACAAGTGCTTTTAGAAATTCTGGAGCTTACCATTTTTCTCAAGATTATATCACTTTTGAAAATGATACCATTTTACCTGGAAACAATGTAAACGTAGAGGTGCAAATTGCCAATAGAATTATTAGAAATGAAGATTCTGTTGCTCATGTTCCTTTCAAGCTCTACAAAATAAAAGAAATAAATATTATTACTGACGAAAATGTGCAAAACCAAGGCACTCCGTTTTCAGACTCTATTGCATATAAAAACTACAATTTATATAGTTACGATAAAATGCGATATCGATCAAAAGCTATTACTGATGCCATTTTTATTAACAAGGATAGTGTTTTTAGTGACCTAGACAGAACACGAACATATAGGCATCTGAATAATTTAAACACGTTTAAATATCCAAATATTGAATATGTTGAAAACTTAAATGACACTACATTAACAGCCAACATTACTTTATCACCTAGAAAAAAATATGGTTTAGGTTTTGATGTTAATGTTTCACAAAGCAACATACAATCTGTTGGACTTTCTTTTAGTACTTCATTGCGAATAAGAAATATTTTTAGAGGCGCAGAAACTTTAGAGATTTCTGGTCTGGGCGCAATTGGTGCTTCCAAAGATGGTTCAAATACTGACGATCCATTTTTTGATATTAATGAGTTTGGTGGAGATGTAAAGTTAATTATCCCAAGGTTCTTTTTTCCTTTTAAAACAGATAAAATCATTCCAAAGTATATGTCGCCAAGCACCAGAATAAGTCTTGGATTTACAAGTCAGACTAACATTGGTTTAGATAAACAGACAGTTAATGGGATTTTTAACTACAGATGGAATCCAAGACAAACCTTAAACCATAGTGTAGATCTCTTTAATACCCAATATGTAAGGAATTTGAACCCTGGAAACTATTTTAATGTCTACCAAAATAGTTTTAGTCGACTTGAAAATATTGCTTTGGATGTTTACAACACACCATCAGAATTTATTTCTACAGATAACGAAGGAAACGAAAGCCTAATAAAATCAAAATCCGATGAGTTTATAAACCTCGTATTACAAGACAATGTTTTTCAAAATTCAAATCCTAATGAATATCAAACCGTAAATAACATTGATGAACGTAAAAAAAGATTAACTGAAGACAACCTTATTCTTGCTTCAAACTTTAGTTACATACTAGATAAACGTGAAAGTTTATTTGATAAAAGCTTTTCGATTTTTAGAGGAAAACTGGAACTTGCAGGAAATTTACTCGCTAACACGTCTAGGTTAATCGGACTTAATAAAAACTCTGAAGACAGATACGAAATTTTTGGTGTCGCCTATTCACAGTATATAAAAACCGAATTAGATTATGTAAAACATTGGTCTTTAGGTAGAAATAATGAATTTGCAACGAGAGCATTTATTGGAATTGCAATCCCTTACGGAAACTCAAATAGCATTCCTTTTTCAAGAAGTTTCTTTGCTGGAGGTGCTAATGATAACAGAGCATGGACAGCCTATAATTTAGGTCCTGGAAGTTCAGACAGTAATAATGAGTTTAACGAAGCCAATTTAAAACTAGCCTTTAGCCTTGAACATCGCTATAACCTTTTCGGAAACTTAAATGGAGCCTTTTTTGTTGATATTGGAAACATTTGGAATGTTCTTGATAGTGAAGAAGATCCAAAAGCTACTTTTGATAGCCTTAGCTCTTTAAAAGATATTGCCATTGGCTCTGGTTTTGGATTACGTTACGATTTTGGTTTTTTTGTTCTAAGAGGTGATATTGGTTTTAAAACTTATGATCCTTCACGAAATGAACAAAACAGGTGGTTTAAAGACTACAATTTTAGAAATGCTGTTTACAACATTGGTATAAACTACCCTTTTTAATAAACAGATTTGTTTGTTTTTTTGCAATCTTTTTCGACTTTATTTGTTAATTTCTAATCGGTTTATTAACCATAAATATCTAAAAAATCATTACTTTTGAGGTCTAAATTTTCACTTTAAAAAACTACACAAATGAGCCATAATATAAAACCAGGAGTTGCAACTGGAAAAGAAGTTCAAGCAATTTTTAAATTGGCAAAAGAAAAAGGATTTGCGCTTCCTGCAGTAAACGTTGTTGGATCTAACAGCATTAATGGAGTCTTAGAAACTGCAAGAGATTTAAATGCTCCTGTGATTATACAATTTTCAAATGGTGGTGGCGTTTTTAATGCTGGAAAAGGTTTGAGCAACGACAACCAGAAAGCCGCTATAGCAGGTTGCATTGCAGGCGCTAAACATATTCACTTATTGGCTGAAGCTTATGGTGTTCCAGTAATTTTACACACAGACCATTGTGCCAAAAAATTATTACCATGGATAGATGGTTTATTAGATGCTAGTGAGCAACATTTTAAGGAAACAGGAAAACCTTTATATAGCTCTCACATGATCGATTTAAGTGAAGAACCCATTGAAGAAAACATAGCTATTTGCAAAGAATACTTAGCGAGAATGAGCAAAATGGGAATGACTTTGGAAATTGAACTTGGTATAACAGGTGGTGAAGAAGATGGTGTGGACAACACAGATGTTGACGATTCAAAACTTTACACTCAACCGGAAGAAGTAGCCTATGCTTATAAAGAGTTAAGCAAAATAAGTAGCCAATTCACTATTGCAGCTGCATTTGGTAATGTTCATGGAGTATATAAACCTGGAAATGTAAAGCTAACACCAAAAATTTTAAAAAATTCTCAAGAATATGTTTCTAAAAAATTTGGAGTAGGCCACAACCACATAGATTTCGTGTTTCATGGAGGTTCTGGCTCAACGGTTGAAGAAATTAGAGAAGCCATCGGTTATGGCGTTATAAAAATGAATATTGATACAGACATGCAATATGCATTTATGAGTGGTGTAAGAGATTACATGAAAGAAAAAGAAGCGTATTTAAAATCGCAAATTGGTAATCCAGAAGGAGACGATGTACCAAATAAAAAACATTACGATCCAAGAGTATGGCTTCGTAAAGGTGAAAACACTTTTGTAGAACGCTTAAAGAAAGCTTTCGAAGATTTAAATAATGTAAATACATTATAAATTTGTAGTTTAGCAACCTAAACAAATAACAACACTATCTTATGGCAATGGCTTGGTTTAAACGCAAAGATAAAGGGATTCATACACCTACTGAAGCTAAAAAAGACACACCAAAAGGTCTATGGTATAAATCACCTACTGGAAAAGTGATTGATACCGACGAACTTGAAAAAAACTTTTATGTAAGCCCTGAAGATGGTTACCATGTAAGAATTGGTAGTAAAGAGTATTTCGAAATTTTATTTGATGAAGGAAAGTATAAAGAATTGGATGCAAACCTATCATCAAAAGATCCGCTCAAATTTGAAGACACTAAAAAGTATCCTGACCGCTTAAAAGCTGCAACTGAAAAAACCAAACTAAAAGATGCCATTAGAACTGCTGTTGGTAAATCAAAAGGGAACGATTTAGTTGTTGCTTGTATGGATTTTAGCTTTATTGGTGGCTCAATGGGAAGTGTTGTTGGCGAAAAAATTGTTAGAGCTGCAGATTATGCTTTAAAAAAGAAAATTCCATTTATGATTATTTCAAAATCTGGTGGAGCAAGAATGATGGAAGCTGCTTATTCATTAATGCAATTAGCAAAAACATCAGTAAAATTAGCACAATTAGCCGAAGCTAAAATTCCTTATATCTCATTATGCACAGATCCTACAACTGGTGGCACAACAGCATCTTTTGCCATGTTAGGTGATATTAATATCAGTGAGCCTGGAGCTTTAATTGGTTTTGCTGGCCCTCGTGTGGTTAGAGATACAACAGGAAAAGAACTACCTGATGGTTTCCAAACAGCAGAGTTTGTTTTAGAGCATGGCTTTTTAGATTTTATTTCACATAGAAAAGACCTAAAAAATAAAATAAACCTTTATATAGATTTGATTTTAAATCAACCTTTAAGAGCATAAAAAAAGCGAGCTACTTCGACAGGCTCAGCAACCGAAGGCTCGCTTTTTTCATTAATTAAAATTTCTAATTCAAGGTAATATCTATTACAGTTCCATTTGCAAAAGTAAAGGTTGCCTGATTATCACAATCACCTTCTCCATAGTCAAAAACTCCAGAGAAATTTGTACGCTCAACATCAACAGAGCCACTTACAAAATAATAGCAAATAACTTCTCTTCTTAAAGGAGTAAGCACCTCATAAGAATGTGTATTACCATTAACGAAGGTTGTGGTCCAATGTCCTGTAACTTCAAACACATTATCACTCCAAACACCACTACCAAAACCTTCAACCCATTCCCTCACTTTAACACCATTCCTAGAAGCTTGTGCTCCATTTGGCCATATTATAGTTATGTCAGTTGTTTTTGTGAACTGTGGATTGCCATTGTTATTAGATAGTACTTTCACAATGGTTTTACCACCAACAATGTTCTTATTATTAAAATAAAAATCTTCAAGAGTCTTAGAAATTGTAATCTGTTGTGCTTCTGGATCTCTGGTATAACTTAAAATCATTTTACCTTTATACGTATTTCCGTTTACAACACATCCTTCTGTGCCAAAATCAATAGTGACTTCTCTGGTCATAGCTTCAATAACTAAAGTAATCGTTACACATTCAGGGAGATTTGAAATATTTCTAACAGTATTGTTTTCATCATTTGCACTACCAGTTTCAGAATCCTCTTGCGCTTCATAAACTTGTATTGCAATATCATCCATAGCGTCTGAAGCTCTATCAATTTCAGAGGACAATGCTACTTCTGAATAATCTTGCGTACCTTCTCCTTGTTCATCTGTATCATCATTGCTACAGCCAGTAAATATAAGACCAACTACAACTAGAAACATCAATCCTTTGCTTGTTAATTTTAAATTTTTCATAATAGTTTTTTTTTATGTTAATATAATGTTAAGACCTAATCATTTACAAAAGGTTTAATACCGTTTATCGAAAAGATTTAATCTAGTACTTAAACGTTTGTAAATCATTATTATTTATTATATTTGCACCTTGATTCGAAAATCGAGTCAGTACATAACAATCATTTACAACAATATTAGCATGTATTTAGATCAAAAAGAAAAAGAAGCCATCTTTAAAAAACACGGCAAAAATGCAAAGGATACAGGATCCTCTGAAGGACAAATTGCATTATTCACTTACAGAATTAATCACTTAACTGAGCACTTAAAAAATAATCGTAAAGATTTTAATACTGAGCGTTCATTAGTAAAATTAGTAGGTAAGCGTCGTGCTTTATTGGATTACTTAGCAAAGAAAGATATTTTAAGATATCGTGCCATAGTAAAAGAATTAGGATTAAGAAAATAATCAGATTAAGAGGCTTTTTAGCCTCTTTTTTGTTTAGCATAACTCAAACAAAAAGAGTATAAAATTTGTAAATAAGAAGCTATATTCCAAACAAAGTTTGGAGAAAAAGGTTTTTCATTGGTCAGGCATTTATGCCATCACAAACAACTACACAACAACACAACGACCATTGTTTAACATGAAACTGACATGCATTATATTGTCAGTAATAGAATTAAAAAATTTATGATTCCAAAAGTTTTTAAAGAGGTCATAGACCTTGGTGATGGAAGAGAAATTTCCATCGAAACCGGAAAATTAGCAAAACAAGCTCATGGTAGCGTTGTAGTGCAATCTGGAAAATGTATGTTACTATGTACCGTTGTTTCCAATTATAAGCAAAGTGATGTAGACTTTTTACCACTTACTGTAGATTATCGTGAGAAGTTTGCAGCTGCAGGACGTTATCCTGGAGGTTTCTTTAAAAGAGAAGCCAGACCAAGTGATGGCGAAGTTTTAACGATGCGTTTAGTAGATAGATGTTTACGTCCATTATTTCCAAAAGATTATCATGCTGAAACTCAGGTAATGATCCAATTAATGTCTCATGACGATGACGTAATGCCTGATGCTATGGCAGGATTAGCCGCTTCAGCTGCCATACAACTGTCTGACATTCCTTTTGAAACACCAATCTCTGAAGTAAGAGTTGGACGTGTTAATGGCGAATTTATCATTAACCCAACACAAGCTCAATTATTAGAATCTGACATCGATATGATGATTGGTGCTAGTGCAGATTCAGTAATGATGGTTGAAGGTGAAATGAAAGAAATTTCAGAAGAAGAAATGACTGAAGCCATTATGGCTGCTCATGAAGCCATTAAAATACAGTGTGCTGCTCAAGTAAAACTTGCTGAGGCATTCGGTAAAAAAGAAACTCGTGAGTATGAGCCAGAAAGAGAAGACGAAGACTTAGCAAAGAAAATTCATGATATGGCATACGATAAAGTGTATGCTGTAGCAAAAGCAGGTTCTTCAAAACACGAAAGAGGTGCTGCATTTGCTGAAATTAAAGAAGAAATAAAGGCTACGTTCACAGAAGAAGAGCTAGAAGATGTTGGCGGTTTAGTGTCTAAATATTACAGTAAAGCCGAAAAAGCTGCAGTAAGAGATTTAACCTTAAACGAAGGTTTACGTTTAGATGGACGTAAAACAACCGAAATTAGACCAATTTGGTGTGAGGTAGATTATTTACCATCTACACATGGTTCATCAATTTTTACTCGTGGTGAAACTCAAGCTTTGGCAACAGTTACGTTAGGTACTTCTCGTGATGCAAATTTAATTGATATGCCTTCACTTGTAGATGAAGAACGTTTCTATTTACATTATAACTTCCCTCCTTTTTCAACTGGAGAAGCAAGACCAATTCGTGGTACATCAAGACGTGAGGTTGGACATGGAAACTTAGCACAACGTGCTTTAAAAGGAATGATTCCAGATGATTGTCCATATACTGTTCGTGTAGTAAGTGAAGTATTAGAATCTAACGGTTCGTCTTCTATGGCTACTGTATGTTCTGGTACTATGGCATTAATGGATGCTGGTGTTCAGTTAAAGAAACCTGTTTCTGGTATTGCTATGGGATTAATTTCTGATACTGAAACTGGAAAATATGCTGTACTTTCAGATATATTAGGTGATGAAGATCATTTAGGTGATATGGACTTTAAAGTAACTGGAACCGCTGATGGCATTACAGCTTGCCAAATGGATATTAAAGTAAAAGGATTATCCTACGAAATTCTAGTAAAAGCTTTAAAACAAGCAAGAGATGGTCGTTTACATATTCTTGATAAATTGGTTGAAACAATTGCTCAACCTAATGCAGATGTTAAAGCTCATGCTCCAAAAATGATTACAAGAAGAATTCCTAACGAATTTATTGGAGCTCTTATTGGTCCTGGTGGAAAAGTGATTCAAGAATTACAAAAAGAAACAAAAACCACTATTGTAATTAATGAAGACCCTGAAACTGAAGAAGGTATTGTAGAAATTTTAGGTACTGATCAAGATGGTATAGATGCCGTTTTAGCTCATATTGAAGCCATGCTTTTTAAACCAGAAGTTGGAAGCATTTACGAAGTAAAAGTCATTAAGATGTTGGATTTTGGTGCTGTGGTTGAATATACCGAAGCTCCAGGAAACGAAGTCTTATTACACGTAAGCGAATTGGCTTGGGAACGTACAGAAAACGTTAGTGATGTGGTAAACATGGGAGACGTTTTTGACGTAAAATACTTTGGTGTTGATCCTAGAACGAAGAAAGAAAAAGTATCTAGAAAAGCCATTTTACCTAAACCAGAGGGTTTTAAAGAAAGACCTCCAAGAGATAATAACAATAATCGTGGTGGTGGACGTGACAATCGTGGCAGAGACAATCGTGGACGCGATAATCGTCGTGACGATAGAAAGCCTAGAGATAATAACAGAGATTAAATAAACTTAGTCTTTTAACAAAAAACCTCACAAACTTAATTGTGAGGTTTTTTTATTTCAAACGTTAAAACCCGTTAAAAATTTGGATTTTCCATAAATTTTGCTATCTTACTAGCTATGACATTTAACGATAAACAAGAACATTCAGAATTTCTTGAAGCCTCTGTTAACTATTTACAAAACTTAGGTTACGAGAACATTAAAGCAGACCTCGAAGGTTATGAAACGCCAAAATCTTATCACAAAAAAGGAAGTGATGTAACCATTACACCTGATATTGTTGCTGAAAAAGAAGGCAGAAAACACATTTTTGATATTAGCTTAAAAACCTCTAAAACAAATTTATTAAAGTCTAAGTGGATTTTCTTAAACACTTTAAGTGCCCTTAAGTCTCATCGTTTCAAGTTAATAACTACTCGTGGGCATTACAAATTCACAGATGAAATGCTAAGTGATATTAACCTGACAGATAAAAAATTAATAAAACTCTAAAAATTTTGTAACATTTTATCAATACTTTACGTATAACCATACGACAAGAGTATTAATCCCAATAATTAAAAAAGAAGGAGACCTTTAGATGAGACAACTTAAAATTACGAAGCAGGTTACCAACAGAGAAACTGCATCGTTAGACAAATACCTACAAGAAATTGGAAAAGTTGACTTAATTACAGCAGACGAAGAAGTAGAATTAGCTCAGCGAATCAAAGCTGGCGACCAAATAGCTTTAGAAAAATTAACTAAAGCTAACTTACGTTTCGTAGTATCTGTAGCAAAGCAATACCAAAATCAAGGTTTAACATTACCAGATTTAATTAATGAAGGTAATTTAGGGTTAATTAAAGCAGCACAACGTTTTGATGAAACTCGTGGTTTTAAATTTATATCCTATGCCGTTTGGTGGATTCGTCAATCTATCCTACAAGCATTAGCAGAGCAATCACGTATTGTACGTTTGCCTTTGAATAAAATTGGTTCTATTAACAAAATCAATAAAACCTATGCCTTCTTAGAGCAATCTCACGAGCGTCCGCCAAGCGCCGAAGAAATTGCTAAAGAATTAGACATGACTATTAACGACGTAAAAGAATCTATGAAGAATTCTGGACGTCACGTTAGTATGGATGCACCTTTAGTTGAAGGTGAAGATTCTAACCTTTACGATGTACTTCGTAGTGGCGAATCTCCAAATCCTGATAAAGATTTATTGCACGAATCATTACGTACAGAAATTGAGCGTGCTTTAGAAACATTAACACCTCGTGAGGCAGATGTAATCCGTTTGTATTTTGGCTTAGGAAATCAGCATCCTATGACCTTAGAAGAAATTGGCGAAACATTCGATTTGACTCGTGAACGTGTAAGACAAATTAAAGAAAAAGCAATACGTAGATTAAAACATACATCACGTAGTAAGATATTAAAAACATATTTAGGATAGTTCTATAAATTCTCCTAAATTTCGGCAACAAACAGTTATCATAACTGTTCGTTTTTTGATTGATGAAAGAACCCAGAGCTGATTACTCTGGGTTCATTTTTTTTGTTACTTTAGCGTAACCTAATAATTAAACTCAAAAAATGCCTCATACATTGTGCTATGTTAGTAGTGCCAAAAGTTCTTTAACTGATTTAGATATAGATCATCTGTTCCGTGTAAATAAAAGAAACAACACTAAATACGGCATATCAGGAATTTTGGTATATAACTATGGGAATTTTCTTCAAATCCTGGAAGGAGACAAGCAAACAATTTATTTCCTTTTCGAAAAAATCAGTCAAGACTCAAGACATAACAACATTATTAAACTCATAGATGCGTCAACAGATGAACATATCTTTGAAGGCTATGACTCAGGGTTCGTTATTGTGGAGAATTCAAAAAAACTCAACCAATTAAAAAAATATCTGGATTGGGTTAAGGAAGCAGAGCTTAATACTGTTGACAAAATCATTAATATAGTAGAAAACTTTATTGTAAAAAAATAAAATAAACCTATATTTCAGTTATTTTTGTTTGCACTTACAATAGTTCAACATTATGTCTTCAAAACTAATAGCACCTTCAATTTTAGCGGCAGATTTTGCCAACCTTCAGCGTGATATAGAAATGGTAAACCAAAGTGAAGCCGATTGGTTTCATATAGATATTATGGATGGCGTTTTTGTACCAAACATTTCCTTCGGAATGCCAGTTTTAAAGGCCATTTCAAAACATGCCAATAAAACCATTGATGTGCATTTAATGATTGTTGATCCTGACAGATACATTAAAACGTTTGCAGAATTAGGCAGTAATATCCTAACTGTGCATTACGAAGCTTGTACACATTTACACAGAACGCTCCAAGCTATAAAAAGTGAAGGCATGAAAGCAGGAGTTGCGTTAAATCCGCATACAAACATTAATGTACTGGAAGACACCATTCAAGATATTGATTTGGTTTGCCTTATGAGCGTAAATCCTGGATTTGGCGGACAAAGTTTTATTGAAAATACTTACATCAAAGTAAAACAGCTTAAAACATTGATTGAGCGTAAAGGTGCTAATACCAAAATAGAAATTGATGGTGGAGTTACTGATAAAAACGCCAAACAATTGGCTGATGCTGGAGCAGATGTGTTGGTTGCTGGTAGTTTTGTGTTTAGAAGTGAGAATCCAATAGAAACTATTTTTGGATTGAAGGAGTTTGCTAATAGTTAATTATTTAAAAAATTGAATAAGACATTTCTTTTAATATTTATTTTAATTGGATTACAATCTTGTAGAACCCAAAATGTAAACGGAATTTGGATGTCTTACAACAACCGTATAATCAACAACAATTATTGGTATGCTTCTGAAGATGAGGGAGTAATACTTGATTTCGATAATCAAACTATTGGCACAATCCAACATGATAGTATTGTTTCGATAAATATAGATTTCAATAAGTCAAAATTATCAATGAAAACAGACACTTTAAGTGTTAATTTTAAAGTTTATAAAAAAGACTCAATTGAAATAGATTTTGGAAGAAATATGATGCATGTTTTTCGACCCTTAAATTTGGACCACAAATTATCTGTTAATAAAAGTCAAATTAACAATTTTTTATTTAAAAACAATTTCGGAAAAATAAATGATACTATAGATGTAGAATTTAGCGATAGATATTTCTTTCGTGATATTGAGTTTGAAAAAACCAACAAAAAAAATGCTTTAATTAATAAAAGTTGGAATGATGAAGGTTATTGGTATGTAAAAGAAATAGAACAAAACTTTTTTTTAATATTTACTCTTAGTCAAACTTCAGATCAAAATATTTATCAAATTACATCTATTGATGATTGTAAATTGAAATTCATACAACTTCAAGAAACTGAATTTAGAATCTCCAAATTAATAGAGTTAAATGCTTGCGATTAACCATTCAATTAAACCAAACCGCATAACGTTGTCGCCTTAATTCTAAAGCTAAGGTTTCTTCCATTTTTACAGCCTCTGCTCTTGTTGCAATTGGATTGATGTGATTATATAAACTTGGCCTTAAATACATGCCATATTTTTCAACAATATTAGACGATATTTTATAACCCTTCTTATTTCTATAACCTGTTTTGTGCTGTTCAAAACGTTCTTTGGGAGTTTTGCTAGTCATGCCAACATACAAACATTCTAAAACACCATTAAATTGAGGATTTGCTTCTCTAAACTTTCGGTTTTCAGAAAATACTCGCTTGGAGAGCTCTACAAAATAAATATGATATTGCACCTTAGCCATACACTAATAACCAGCAAAATTAAAGTTGAGCATTTGTTTTGTAAGGTTATAAATTCCTGGAAATTGACTTTTAAATTTTGTAGGCGTTTCAATAAAACTCTCAATAATAACTGCCAGAAATTCAAAATGATTGGTATAAGCGTATTCCCTAAAATATTCCGAAGCAATCAACTCATCACGTAAAGGTTTATTTTCTGACAGATAATCGGTTAATTCTTTAAACGAATCTTTAAAGATTGTAGAACTCACATCACGTTCTTTCATACTGTTTAAATGAATAGCATGTGCAAACTCATGTATACCTAAGTTAAGGTTATCATTAGCAATATCAAATCCATGTTCAAAATGCTTCCAAGAAATCACTAAAGCACCCAATCTTGGATTTAGTTCACCTTTATGGTACTCGTCATTGGCATTCGAGTAAAATTCGCTAGGATACACAAAAATCTTATCAATTAACCCAATAAAATAATCTCTAAATCCAAAGGTAAGCATCACAGCAGTAGCAGAAACCAATACTTTTATGTCGTCAGTTATTTGTTGCCCTTCACGACCAATAAATGTTTTATCAATAATAAACGAAGCCACTCTGTGTTCAAAATGCTGTTTTTGCTTTTCATCCAATTTTTTATAAAATGAAAAACGATTTCTTAAAATAGACTGTTGATTTGGGTTAAGCTTTTTGAGTTTAAAATATATGTGGTTATAAAGAGGTCTTTTGTTACGCATTACATAAGCCATCTCGAACATCCTAAAACTAAAATATACAATCATGATAATAAGTGCTGTGAGAAACACAGCAACAATAGTATTACCTGTAGGGTTTTGTAAAGTAATGTTTGTAATCATTAACAGTTGAACGTAAAAGTTAAAATTTAATTGCTTTTATAATAACTCTAAATCAAGACGCCTTTTTCTTTATCAAATACGTTGAAATAATTGCTGTAAGTCCTGCAACGACAAAGGTTAACAGTCTTGAGGTAACCACTTGATCCATTCCTGAAACTATCCATGTAATCGTAAACGTTAAGCCAACAACCATGGTTAATAAGGCAGGAATACCATGAAACCTTTGCCAAAACAGAGTTAATAAAATAACAATAGAAAACGTCGAACCAATACCAGCCCAAACATAGCCAACAATAGCATATACCAAATCACTAGGAGAAAAATAAGCCATTAATAAAGCAACTAATGATAATAATGCAGTAACCAATCTGGATTGAAATAATGACTTTTTAGAATCAGTTACTGAACTTTTGTTTTGTTTAATTAAGTTTTCAGATAGTTCAGTTGCAGACAAAATCAACAAAGAGTTTGCTGTTGAAATAATTGCAGCTAGAACACCTGTGATTAAAATCCCTGAGACTACAGGATTAAAAACAGTTGTCAAAACTTCAGGCATCACGGTTTCTTGATCTTGCAAACCATTTGGCCCAAAAATAGCTATGCCTATCCAACCAACCATTAAGGCTCCAGAATAAGCAATAATGGTCCATACAACACCAATATTTCTTGCAATTTTTGCGTTTCTTGCATCTTTTATTGCCATAAATCGCATGGTCAGTTGTGGTTGACCACCTAAATAACCAAAAAACCAGGAAAAAGCACCAGCAATTATAATTCCACTTCCTAAACCTTTCACTATGTTTAATGAATTTGGAAACCAATTATTCAATGTACCAAATAAAGCCGAATCTTCCCTTACTACTGCGCCTCCAGTCATCGTTGAGTAAGCTTCACCAGATTTTGATAATGCGTCAGATATACTGTTTGCAAAAACACTACCTTCAGGTATTTCCGCCAAATACATTAATCCAGCAATTGGAGCAACTATTAGCGTAACAATCATTATAATAGCTTGAATAACATCAGTATAGGTTACAGAACGAAAGCCTCCATAAATAGTGTAAGGAATCACCATAATAACAATGATAATCATTGCTAAGTCTTGATTGATTCCAAACAAATTATTCAAAGTTTTTCCGCCTCCAATAAATTGAGCACCAACATAAAAAAAGAAGAAAAAAACGATGGTTAAGCTACCCACAATCCTGATCCACTTCCCTACTTCACCATGTCGTTTAGCTATATAATCTGTAAAAGTATCAACCTCATATTTTTCGGCTTCATTACGTAACCGAGAAGCTAATAAAACCCAAGCAACTATAATACCAGCGACACAGCCAATTGCTGTCCAAACCTCCATTAAACCAGTTGCATAGGCAGCTCCAGGCAAACCTAAAAGTGCCCAAGAAGATTCACCTGTAGCGCGTTCAGAAAGTGCAGCAACCCAACCTGGTAACTTGCGTCCTGCAATAGCAAAGTCAGAGCCTGTTTTAACATTTCGTCCTTGATAAATTCCAAAAAGAATAAGCAATATCATATAAATAGACATTACTACAAGAATGATAGTTTGATTTTCCATGAAATAAAAAAGGTTAATTAGTTGCAACTAAAATAGGAAATAAAAAAAGCAAGCCTTATATAAGGTTTGCTTTTTTTGAAATCTGTGACCTCGGCAGGATTCAAACCTGCAACCTCTTGAGCCGTAATCAAGTGCACTATTCAGTTATGCTACGAGGCCATTTTTGAGGATGCAAATATAAGTTATAATTTTTTCTAACAAAAGAATTTAGTGTCAAAATCTAAAAGCTTATTTTTGGCTCACAATCATAAAAAATATTATGGAATTTCTATTAAATCCTTGGCCTTGGTATGTATCAGGCCCTCTCATTGCTTTAATAATGGCTCTTCTGCTCTACTTTGGAAAAACCTTTGGCATGTCGTCTAACTTAAGGACTATGTGTGCTATTAGTGGTGCTGGAAAATTTTCTGATTTTTTTAAAATGGATTGGAGAGACAATGCTTGGAATTTAACTGTTGTACTTGGAGCCATTATAGGCGGTTTTATTGCTGTCCAATTTCTATCAAATGACAGCGGAACCCATTTAAATGCTGATACGATTTCTGAATTGGAAGCATTTGGATTTTCTAAACCAGGAACAACTTTAGTACCTAAAGAACTATTTAATACTGATGCTATATTCTCGTTTAAAGGACTCTCCTTACTAATTATAGGTGGCATGTTGGTTGGATTTGGTACTCGCTATGCAGGAGGTTGCACATCAGGTCATGCCATTACAGGACTAAGCAGTTTACAGCGTCCTTCATTGATTGCTGTTATAGGTTTTTTTATTGGTGGTTTGGTAATGGCTAATTTAATTTTTCCTATAATTTTTTAAACATGGCATATTTAAAATATTTACTTGTTGGAATTATTTTTGGAATCGTTTTAGTAAAGTCAGAAGCTGTTTCTTGGTATAGAATATATGAGATGTTCAGGTTTCAATCCTTTCACATGTATGGTATTATTGGTACTGCAATAGTATCTGGGATTTTGTTTCTACAATTATCTAAACATGGTAAATTAAAATCAAAAAAAGGAACCGAAATCTATGTTATTGAAAAAGAAAAAGGACTTATCAGATATATTTTGGGAGGAACAATTTTTGGTTTGGGTTGGGCTCTTATTGGCGCTTGTCCAGGCCCAATGTATGTGCTTTTAGGAACAGGAGTTTATGCTATGCTTATTGTTATAGCAGCCGCTATGCTTGGTACGTTTATTTACGGAATATTAAAAGACAAACTACCTCACTAATATGGAACTAAATCAAATATTAGGATACATTGGTGCTTTAATAGTTGGATTAGTTCTTGGCTTGATTGGTGGAGGAGGCTCTATACTAACTGTTCCAATATTGGTTTATCTCATTGGGTTAAATCCAGTAACAGCAACTGCTTATTCCCTTTTTGTGGTTGGTACAACATCATTGTTTGGAGCTATTCAAAATTTCAAGAATAAAATGGTTGATATTCGCACAGCAATCGTATTTGCCATTCCTGCTTTTATAGCAGTGTATTTAACAAGACGTTATTTAGTGCCTGCAATTCCAGATTCTTTATTTAATGTTTTTGATTTTGAGGTAACTAAAAGCGTTTTCATCATGATATTTTTTGCCATTATTATGTTATTGGCATCAATATCAATGATTAAAACTAGGAAGAAAGAAAAATCTCTTGAACAAGAAGTCCAATATAAAATACCTTTAATAGTTCTTGAAGGAGTTGTTGTTGGAATACTCACAGGAATAGTTGGCGCTGGAGGTGGTTTTTTGATAATTCCTGCTCTGGTACTATTAGCTAAACTTCCTATGAAATTGGCAGTTGGTACATCATTAGTGATAATTTCCGCAAAATCATTAATTGGTTTTTTAGGTGATGTTCAAAATTTAACAATCGATTGGACTTTCCTTACTATCTTTACATCATTATCAATTATAGGAATATTAATTGGTGTATACGCTACAAAATTTATCAGTGGCGAAAAGCTTAAAAAAGGATTTGGATGGTTTACCTTATTTATGGCCTTTTATATTATATATAAAGAGTTGCAATAAAGGAATGCGACAAATAACAGCAAAGGTTTGTATCTTTGCAGAAACTACGTAAATATATGAAAATAGAACAGATATATACTGGATGTTTGGCTCAAGGTGCTTACTATATTGAGTCTAATGGCGAAGTCGCGATTATAGATCCATTAAGGGAAACACAACAATATATTGATAAAGCTCAATCTGAAGGCGCAAAAATAAAATATGTTTTTGAAACTCATTTTCATGCAGATTTTGTTTCTGGCCATTTAGATTTAGCTAAAAAAACTGGTGCCACTATTGTTTTTGGCCCAGGAGCGTCTACAAGTTATGAAGCACATATTGCTAAGGATAACGAAAAATTTAAAATTGGAAATATCACGATTAAAGTCTTACATACTCCAGGACATACATTGGAATCATCAACCTATTTACTCATTGATGAAAATGGAGAGAATCATGCTATCTTTTCTGGCGACACGTTGTTTTTAGGAGATGTTGGTCGACCTGACTTAGCAATTAAGTCAGACTTAACCAAAGAAGATTTAGCAGCAATGCTTTATGACTCTTTAAGAACAAAAATTATGCCTTTGGCAGATGATGTTATTGTATATCCTGCCCATGGAGCTGGTTCTGCTTGTGGTAAAAATCTAAGCAAAGAAACTGTTGGAACCATTGGTGAACAGAAAAAAACAAATTATGCCTTAAGGGCAGATATGACTAAGGATGAATTTGTTAAAGAGGTTTTAGATGGCATACCGCCTCCTCCGCAATATTTTGCAAAAAATGCAATGATGAACAAAATGGGATACGAATCTTTTGAAAATGTCCTACAAACAGGTGACGTTGCACTAGATGCTACTGAATTTGAAGCATTGGCAAATCATGAAGGTGCTTTGGTATTAGATGTAAGATCACAATCTGAATACATAAAGGGACATATTCCAAACTCAATATTTATTGGACTCAATGGTGGATTTGCACCTTGGGTTGGCGCTCTAATAACAGATTTAAAACAACCTATTTTATTGGTAGTTCCAGAAGGAAAGTCAAAAGAAGCAGTAACACGATTATCTCGTGTTGGATATGATAACACATTAGGTTATCTTGAAGGAGGAATGGAAGCATGGAAAGCTGCAGGAAAAGACATTGAATCCTTAAATTCTGTTTCTGCAAAGGAGTTTGCAAATAGATATAAATCGGGAAACATCAACATTCTAGATGTCAGAAAAGATGGTGAATATAGTGCAAGTCATGTTGAGAATGCCCAACATTTTGCATTGGATTATATTAATGACAAAATGAACGAAGTTTCAAAAGACAAAACCTATCACGTTTACTGTGCAGGTGGTTACCGCTCAGTTATAGCAGCTTCTATTTTAAAAGCAAGAGGTTTTAATAACTTAATAGATGTAGACGCTGGATTTGGTGCCATTAAAAACACAGGTATCCCAATTACAGATTTTGTTTGCCCTTCAACATTATAAATTTAAAATCATGGAATTATGAAAAAAAACATGGGAAACACTGACAAAGCAATAAGAATTGTTTTAGCACTTGGAATTGCTTTACTATACTACTTTGACGTTATTCAAGGTACTCTAGCTTATGTGCTAATGGCTCTCGCTATAATTTTTTTGCTAACCAGTTTCATTAGTTTTTGTCCTTTGTATAAACCTTTTGGAATCAATACTTGTAAAACAAAGTCATGAATACAACACTAGCAATACAAAACCTAAAATGTGGTGGTTGTGCCAATACAATCACAACTAGATTGAGTAATATTGATGGTATCGATACTGTTACAGTAAACAATGAAACAGACTCGGTATCATTCAATTATAATAACGAAAATACTTTAAATAAGGCTGTTGAATTACTTTCAAAACTAGGCTACCCAGTTGAAGGCGAGCAAAACCCTTTAAGTAAAAAAGCAAAAAGTTTTGTGAGTTGTGCTGTAGGCAGAATGAGCAAATAACAGATTTTAATTATAATAACACTAAAAAAAGCTCTGAATTTCTTCAGAGCTTTTTTTATATAATTTCAGCGCTTAAACCTGCATCCAATAGCATGGAACACCTTGGCTCAAGTTCGTCATAAACTCCAGTTTTAACAGTACACTTTCCTTTGTAATGCACTATAATGGAACATTGTTCAGCTTGTTCAGGTGTATGTTCGCAGGCATAAATAAGCGTGTCTATCACATGGTCAAACGTATTTACATCATCATTGTACAACACAATTTCATTATGCTTAACAACTTCTTCTTCAAGTAATAGGTCTTCAGAGGTTTTCTTCTGTGTACTCATGGCAAAAGTTTTATACTAATTTAAGAATTTTAATGAAACCCAATGGTTTCTTTCTAGTGTTTCAACTAATTTTAACATATACTTATTGCACTCAGCTTCTATAATTTTTATATCATTTTCATAAAAACCGCTTAAAAACAAAGCTCCATTCTTATTCAAACATTTAGCATATTGCTCTAAATCCTGAAGCAGGATGTTTCTGTTGATATTTGCAATAATAATATCATACTTTTTTCCTTCAAGAAGTTGAACATCTCCTTCGTAAACAGAAATATTATTACAATTGTTGCGCTCAACATTCTCCATACTGTTTAAATAACACCAATTATCAATATCTATCGCATCAATTTTTGAAGCACCTTTCATTTCAGCTAAAATGGCTAATACTCCTGTTCCGCAACCCATATCTAAAACCGTTTTTCCTGAGAAATCATTTTTTAGAATATGCTGAATCATCATGTGTGTGGTTTCATGATGTCCTGTACCAAAACTCATTTTAGGCTCTATAACAATATCAAATTTTGTATTGAAAGGTTCATGAAATGGAGCTCGAACAGCACATAAATCATCAACCACAATGGGATTAAAGTTTTTTTCCCACTCTTCGTTCCAGTTGGTTTGCTCGATGTCTTCAAAAGTATAAGTGATTTCAAATTCATCTGAATTTAAAATCTGGATATCCTCTAAGATATTTTCATTCCATTCTTCTTTTTGAATGTAAGCAGTGACACCTTCATCAGTTTCAACAAAGCTTTCAAAGCCAGCATAACCCAATTCTGCAATTAAAATCTCAACTGCTGGCTGTAGTGGATTCACCTTAAAATAATAGCCAATATAGATTTGATTAGACATCTTTAAAACGCATTTACAATTGCAAAAAAATCCTCTGCATTAAGGGCTGCTCCACCAATAAGTCCACCATCAACGTCTGGTTTTGAAAAAATTTCTATTGCGTTATTTGGTTTTACACTTCCTCCATATAAAATAGAAACACGCTCTGCAGTTTCTTTACCATATTTATTAGCTAAGGTTGTTCTAATAAACGCATGCATATCTTGAGCTTGTTCAGTTGAAGCGGTTTCTCCTGTACCAATAGCCCAAACTGGCT
>JAGQYS010000011.1 GCA_020435965.1 Flavobacteriaceae bacterium
TACATTTTGATAAGATGTATTATCGTAAGGATATAGGTTTCGATTTATAGATATGAATGCGAAGTGATGCTTTTGTCCTCTTCGTTATTATCATTGAATTTTTTCAATTGTAGCATCCAATATGTAAATGCAACGATACCAATAATGATAAACAACCATGACACAATGTTTGCAGTCCACCAATTCTCAAGCTCTAACGTTCTTAAAGCATCAAAAGGAAGAAATAAAACATCTACAAACAAATCTTGTATAGCATAAAAAAAATCTTTCATTGTAATAATATTATATTTACAAGGCAAATATACGAACTCTTTAAATGATTACAAGATTTTTTAGCACTTCTAAACCAATTCATCTCGTACTTGTGTCCTTTTTTGTGTTGGCACTGTTTTTAGTTGTTAGATCTGGTTATTATTCAAATGGCATAAATGCCTTTCAAATACTAAAAGAGTTGCTATTATATGGAGTTACATTACTATCTATATTTGTACTCTCTTTTTTTGTAAACAAGAATAACCTAACAAAGCAAAATAGCTTCAAAATTCTATTTTTTAGTTTATTTCTAGCTTGTATTCCAGAAACAATACAACATGGGAATATTATTATATCTAATGTGTTTATATTATTTGCTATTAGACGCATTATTAGTTTACGTTCAAACTTGTATATCAAAAAGAAATTATTTGATGCTGCTTTTTGGATCACTTTAGCTTCATTGTTTTATTTTTGGTCTATTTTGTTTTTAATCTTAGTATTTGCTGCACTGATATTTTTTTCCATTGGGCAAGTAAATAATTGGATCATTCCTTTTACAGGAATCATTACAGTAATTTTAATGGTTATAAGTTATTATATAGTTACCGAAAATTCTTTTGGTGATATTTATATGTACATTGATGGGGTTAGTTTTGATTTTTCAAACTACAATAAATTGAGCCTTATAATATCACTGACTATCATTTTGTCTTTGGGACTTTGGGCATTGTTTTTCTATATAAAAAAACTACAGGACAAAACAAGAGCATACAGACCTTCTTTTATATTGATTTTAATTGCTTTGGTTATTGGAATAGTAATCGTTGTAATGTCACCCAACAAAAACGGAAGTGAGTTTATTTTTATGTTTGCACCTCTTGCCATAATTATGACAAATTATGTGGAATCCATAAAAGAAACTTGGTTTGCTGAAGTTTTTACATGGTTACTCGTTTTAACACCAATTGCACAGTTAGTTTTTTAGTTTTGGGCCAAAAGCCAAATCGCCAGCATCACCCAATCCAGGGACAATATAGCCTTTGTCATTTAAGTTATCATCAATAGCAGCAATCCATAAATGTGTGTTTTTTGGAAATTTATCTTTAATATAATCAACTCCTGTTTTGGCTCCAATAACACTTAAAAGGTGAATTTGTTTTGGTGTTCCGTGAGATTTTAGAGCTTCATAGGTTAAGGCTAAAGATTGTCCTGTGGCCAACATTGGATCGACTAAAACAAGCGTTTTGTTTTCCAGATTAGGACTAGCAATATATTCTACAATAATTTCAAAATCTTTACTGTTTAAGTGATGTCTGTAGGCTGAGATAAAAGCATTCTCTGCCTTGTCAAAGTAGTTTAATATACCATTGTGAAAAGGCAAACCAGCTCGCAAAATAGAGCAGATTACGATGTCATTTTTTGGGAGGTTAATGTCAGATTTCCCTAAAGGCGTTTCAACAGATATGAAATCAGAACTTAAAGTTTTACTCATTTCATAACTTAAAATTTCACCTACACGCTCTATATTTCGTCTAAAGCGCATTCGGTCTTTTTGAATTGTAATAGAGCGTATTTCTGAAACAAAGGTGTTTAAAACAGAACTCTTATCTGAAAAATCATGAATTTGCATGTCTGGTTATTTAGTTTAGTAAAGTTAACAAATAGAAGTATATTTATGTTTGCAATTTTTATTTTATCCTAAGGTAAAAATGAACCTACATTGTATGAGTTTTACAAGTTTTTAACTAAAAAAATATGTAGGTTTGCATTCTAAACAAAATAAGATATGTTTTCAGAAAAAGCCAATAAAATATTTCAAGATGTAATTGAAAAATATCATGTTGTAAATACAGTTGATCAACCATTTACAAATATGTACGATAAAGACACAAACCTTTTAGAGCATTTGTTATACAGAAAATGTTGGATTGATACAGTACAATGGCATTATGAAGATATTATTCGTGATCCTCAAATAGATCCCGTTGCAGCTTTAAAATTAAAGCGTCAAATTGATGCTTCCAATCAAGATAGAACTGATATGGTTGAGTATATTGACAGTTATTTTCTTGAAAAACACAAAGGCGTAACACCAAAAAGTGATGCAACAATTAATACGGAAAGCCCAGCTTGGGGAATTGATAGGCTGTCTATTTTAGCCCTGAAAATTTATCATATGCATGAAGAAGCAACACGTGTTGATGCTTCTGAAACTCACAGAAATGCTTGCCAAACAAAACTTAATGTACTTTTAGAGCAGAGAGTAGATTTATCTACAGCCATTGACACTTTGCTTGACGATATTAGTAAAGGAGACAAATACATGAAAGTTTACAAGCAAATGAAAATGTACAATGATGATGAATTGAACCCTGTGCTTCGTTCGCAGAAATAAATTCCTGCGTAGGCAGGAATCTCATCAATTAAGCTGAGATGCCAACACCAACAAACATACTTGTTATTCGTCTTTCAGCAATGGGAGATGTTGCTATGGCAGTTCCTGTACTTCGAGCTTTTACTGAACAATATCCTGATGTAAAGATCTCAATTCTCACTAAAAAGTTTTTCAGTCCTTTTTTTAGAGATTTAAAAAATGTTACTGTTTACAATGCTGATGTAAAAGGGAAACACAAAGGCTTATTAGGTTTACACAAATTATCTAAAGAGTTAAAACAGTTTAATTTTGATGCCGTTGCAGACCTTCACAAGGTGCTGAGAAGTAATGTTTTAAAAAGACTCTTGTCCATAAATCAATTTGCTCAAATTGATAAAGGCAGAGCTCAAAAAAAAGCATTAATATCAGGTAAAAAGTTCAAGCAATTAAAAACAACTCACCAACGCTATGCTAATGTTTTTGAACAACTAGGTTTTAAGATTGATTTAGAAAACCCAACATTTCCTCAACCAGTTGCTTTAAAAGGTAACCTTCAACAGTATATAAAATCAAATAAAAAGAATATTGGAATTGCACCTTTTGCAGCACATGATGGTAAGATGTATCCTCTTGAGTTAATGAAAAAAGTGATTGCCGAACTTTCAAAAGAACACAACATTATCTTATTTGGAGGCGGAAAGGAAGAAGTTTCTCAATTGGAAAATCTTGCAAATCAATTTGAAAACGTTACAAATGTTGCAGGAAATTTGTCACTGAACCAAGAGATGAATGTTATTTCCAATTTAGATGTGATGTTGTCTATGGATTCAGGAAATGCGCATTTAGCTGCCATGCTAGGCATAAAAACTATTACCATTTGGGGAGTGACGCATCCTTATGCTGGCTTTGCACCTTTTAACCAACCAGTTGAGAATTGCTTATTGGCAGATAGAACGCAATACCCAAAAATTCCAACTTCGGTTTATGGCAATAAATATCCAAAAGGATATGAAAATGCTATTGCATCCATTTCACCAAAAGAAATCATTGCTAAAGTTAAATCTTATCTATAAAAAAAGCCTCGTATAAAACGAGGCTAACAAAACGTTTAATAGACATAGATAATCCTTAAAAATAACTAACGTCTTGCTTAATTACTAAACTAATCTATATTCGTATGGTAGAATAATTATTTGTAAGAAATCTTTTATTGTATTCGACGAAATGCATATTTCAAAGACAAAAAGACTGATTTATCAGTTAAACAACAGGAATTCTATATATCATCATAATCAACATAAACCACAGAAGTTGTTGGATGCGCTTGGCAAGTTAAAATCAATCCTTCTGCCAATTCGCTATCTGTAAGGATGTTGTTTTGGCGCATTTTGGCCTCACCTTCTTTTAGTCTAGCCAAACAGCTACTACAAATTCCACCTTGGCATGAATAAGGTGCATCTATGTTTTCAGAGAGCGCTGCTTCTAAAATACTTTTGGTTTGTGGCATTAAAAAGGTTGTTTCTTCATCATCTAACATGACAGTTATCCTTGTGTTTCCATCAATAATAGATGTGTCTATTTCAACCGATTGATTAACAGGAACTGTAAACAATTCAAAGTAGATTTGGTTTTCAGAAAAGCCATTTTCAATCAATGCATCTTTTACTTCATGAATCATTTCTTCAGGACCACATATATAAAATTGTGAGGCATTTAAATGGTTGAACTTGTTTTTTAGCACAAAATTGACAGTGCTTTTATCAATTCTACCAAAAAGGCTGCCTGCTTCATCGGCTTGACTATAAACTAATTGTAAATTAAATCGTTCAGGATAGTTTTGTTGAAGTTCTAATAATTCGTCATAAAATATCACATCTTTTGGCGATTTATTTCCGTAAGTGAGTATAAAATTACTTTGAGGCTCTTCTTCTAAAACGGTTTTTGCAATGCCAAGAATTGGAGTAATACCACTTCCAGCAGCAAAGGCTGCAATCGTTCTTGAAGTATTTTGTTGAGGTTCAAAAACAAAACGTCCATTTGGTGGTGCAACATCTAACGCGTCACCAATTTTTAATTCAGTATTTGCATAAACTGAAAATATACCTCCATCAACAGCTTTTACAGTAACTCTAAGATCACCACTTTTTGGCGACGTACATATGGAATAATCACGACGAATGTCTTCACCATTTAAAGTCACTTTAAATGTTATATATTGTCCAGCTTTAAAGCTGAATGTATCTTTTAGGTTTTCAGGAACATTAAGCGAAATACTGACAGCATGATCAGTTTCTTTTTTGATATCTTTTATAGTAAGTTTGTGAAATTGAGACATTGCATAAATTTTTGCGCAAAAATAAGGAACATAAAAGTTAAAAGTTAGTTTTTATTGTAACAAATTAGAACTTAGTGCAACAAATACATCAAACACAACCAAAACATGATTAAACATTTCCTGAGCTTAGAGTGGAAACAATATTTTCGATCTTCGTATTGGCAAAAAAACATTCTGCTTAATATTTTATTGGTTTTTTTAGCACTTTATTTCGTAGCAATGTTCCTATTAATGGGAGTTGCGATGTATCCATTGCTTAAAAAGTTTTTCCCAGAACAAGATCCGTTTATTGTATTTAATGGCTTTTTATTTTATTGGATTCTTGGCGATCTGTTTGTGCGTTTCTTTTTTCAGAAGCTTCCAGTGATGAGTGTAAAGCCACTTTTAACACTTCCTATAAAACGTAAAACTGTTGTCAATTTTGTTTTAGGAAAATGTGCACTGTCATTTTTTAATTTTCTTCCGCTTTTTGCCATTGTGCCTTTTGGCATTATGCTCATTAGTGAAGGTTACGAAACATCTACCATTTTAATTTGGATGTTGTTGATAGTGATTGTCACACTCATAAATAACTTTTTGAATTTTATTATCGAAAGCCTTTCGTCTGAGACAGAACTGTCTTTTTTACCAATAATACTTTTAGTTGGAGGTTTATATGGACTTAATTATTTTGGTGTTATTTCTTTTACAGACCTAGTAGCAAATGCTGTACAAGGAGTTGTTGCAAATCCAGTAATGATTTTAATTCCAATTGCTGTACTTATTGCGCTGTACCTCTATAACTTTAAAATTTTAAAAGGTAAATTGTTTCTAGATAGCTCATTAAAAGCTAAAACTGAAGAAGCGAGCACAACCAATTTGGAGTGGACTAAAAAGTTTGGAGACATTGCGCCTTTTATGCAACTGGATTTAAAACTTATTACTAGAAACAAACGTGCAAAATCGTCACTTTGGATGCTTGGTCTTGGGCTATTGTATGGACTTTTCTTTTATCCTCAAAAAATATATTTGGAAATGGAATTTATGTTTGTTTTCATTGGCATTTTTGTGACAGGAATTTTCCTTATAAACTTTGGGCAATTCATTCCAGCTTGGGATAGTAGTTATTATAAACTATTGATGAGCCAGAACATTAAGTATGAAAAATACTTAAAATCTAAGTTCACATTAATGATAATGAGCGTGATTATTATGTTTGTGCTCAGTATTCCTTATGTTTATTTTGGTTGGAAAATTCTCATTGCACATTTTGCAGCTGCTATTTATAATATTGGCGTAAACTCGCACGTCATTATGCTTGGAGGCTCTTATAACAGAAAAAAAATAGACCTCGATAAACGCGCTGCCTTTAATTACCAAGGCACAGGAGCTGTACAATGGTTAATAGGCATTCCGTTAATGATTGTGCCAATGATAATTTTTGGAGTAATAAACTATTTTATCAATTTTGAAACAGGAGTTGCAGTGATTATACTATTAGGCCTTGCGGGAATTATGTTTCATCAAAAAATAATGAAATTCATCACTCAAAAGTATTTAGATTCAAAATACAAAATGATTGACGCTTTTAGTCAAGATAATTAAAAAAAGAAAACATGATAACAGCAAATAATTTATCAAAATCATATAAAGGAGTTCAAGTATTAAACTTACAGAGCCTAGATATACCAAGAGGCCAAAGTTTTGGATTGGTAGGAAATAATGGTGCTGGAAAGACAACATTTTTCAGTTTACTTCTTGACCTAATTAAACCTACAACAGGACACATAAAATCAAAAGATATTTTGGTCCAAGAAAGCGAAGATTGGAAACCTTTCACATCTTCATTTATTGATGAGAGTTTTTTAATTGGCTACTTAACTCCAGAAGAATACTTCTATTTTATTGGTGATTTAAGAGGTCAGAACAAAGCAGATGTAGATAATTTACTTGCTAAGTTTGAAGACTTTTTCCATGGTGAGATTATTGGTAGAAAGAAATACTTAAGAGATTTAAGTAAAGGAAACCAGAAAAAAGCTGGTATTGTTGCTGCACTTATTGGTAATCCAGAAGTTATCATCCTTGATGAGCCTTTTGCAAATTTAGACCCAACTACACAAATCAGATTGAAGCAAATCATTAAGGAATTAACTAAAAACAGAGAGGTAACTGTACTGATTTCAAGCCACGATTTAATGCATGTTACTGAAGTCTGTGAACGCATTGTTGTATTGGAAAAAGGAGAAGTTGTAAAGGATTTGGCTACGAGCGAAGCTACACTAAAAGAGCTTGAGCTGCATTTCGCTGGCTAAAAGTCAACCAATTTGTCTCTATAATTCAAAAAGATGCTTATTTTTACAGCACTACATAATATTTGTAGTCGTTTTTAGTTATCTATAAACCAAATACAACCAACGTTGAACACACCTTATAAAGTTTTTATATTACTTTGTTTGTCCACATTTATTCTTATTGGATGCTCCAGAAAGAATGACAGTTTCGTTAGCCGTAATTTTCACGCAGTTACAACAGAGTATAACACGCTATACAATGGGTATAATGCTTTAGAGCAAGGTCGCAAAACCTTAAATGAAGGCTATACAGACAACTATTGGGAAATTCTTCCTGTAGAACGTATGCAAGTATCAGATGAAATTGTACTCCCAGGGCAATCAAAAAATGCCGATTTTGAACGCGCTGAAGAAAAGGCTGTAAAAGCGGTTCAAAAACATGGCATGAACATCAAAGGAAAGGAAAAAAACCCTCAAATTGATGAAGCTTATTTGTTATTAGGAAAGGCTAGATATTTCGATCAGCGTTTTGTTCCAGCCATGGAGGCCTTCAATTACATTCTTTACAAATACCCAACAAGTGATAAAATCAATCAGGCCAGGATTTGGAGGGAAAAAGCAAACCTTAGGTTAGAAAACACAGAGTTGGCAATTACCAACCTCAAGCGTTTAATGTATCAAGAAGAGCTAGAAGGACAAGATTTGGCTGATGCAACTTCCATGCTTGCAGAAGGCTATATTGCTATGGAATATCTGGATAGTGCAATTACACAACTTGAGATTGCATCAAAAGCCACAAAAAATAATGACGAAAGAGGTCGTTATCGTTTCATTCAAGGACAATTATATAATGCGCTTCAAAAACCAGACAGCGCCAATTATGCTTTTGATAGGGTTATTGAACTCAACCGAAAAACACCAAGAATATATTTGATTAGTGCTTACATAGAAAAAGCCAAGAATTTTGATTATGACAGCGGAAACAAGCTGGAATTTTTAGAATTGTTGACAGAGTTAGAAGAAAACCGAGAAAACAGACCTTATCTTGACAAAATTTATCATCAAATTGCTGAATATCATTTAGTAAACGATTCTGATTCAATTGCTGAAACCTATTTCAACAAATCGCTTAGAACAGGATCAAGAGATCGATATTTAAATGCGATGAATTATCAGAATTTAGGAACTATGAATTTTGATAGAACTGCATACAAAGATGCTGGCGCTTATTACGATAGCACAATGCTAAACCTAAAACAAAACAGCAAGCTATATAGAGATATTAAAAGAAAGCGTGAGAATTTAGACGATGTCATACGTTATGAAGACATTGCTCAGCGCAATGATAGCATACTATACATAATCAACCTTTCAGATGAACAACGTTTAGTTTATTTTACAGAATATACAGACAAATTAAAAAAGGCTGCAGAAGAAGCTAAAGAAAAAGAAGAAATAGCAAAATTAAATGCATCTGCTGGATTAAAAACTTCAGGTAATACAGCACCAAAAAAAGGAATTGGCAAACAAGCACCAAATATAAAATCATTTTACTTTTACAATCCAGTAACTGTAGCTTATGGTAAAAATGAATTTTCTAAAGTTTGGGGAAATCGTTCGCTTGAAGACAATTGGAGGTGGTCAAGTAAAAGTCAGGCTAGTTCTGGAGCAGATACTTTAGGAGAAGAATTTGTAGATGCGACCGAAGAAGAGTTGTTTGATCCAGAATTTTACATTTCTAAAATTCCAACAGAACAAAAGGCAATTGACAGTTTATCAAAAGATAGAAACTTTGCATATTACCAATTGGGATTGATTTATAAAGATAAGTTTAAGGAGTATGTTTTAGCAAAAGACAAACTTCAAGCCTTACTAAAAAGCGATCCGGAAGAACGTTTAATACTTCCAGCAAAATACAATTTGTACAAATTGTACGAGTTGTTGAATCAACCTGGTGAAGCAGAAATCGCCAAGAATGATATTATCAACAATCATCCAGATTCAAGATATGCAACCATTCTGTTAAATCCAGATTCAAATCTTGGAGAAGACGAAAACAGCCCTGAGAACCTATACGAAGGTTTATACAAACAATTTGAAGCTCAAAATTATGGAGTCGTAATTTCAGAAAGTGACAAATATATAACCATGTTTGATGGCGAAGCCATTGTCCCTAAATTTGAATTTTTAAAAGCAGTTGCAAGCGCACGTTTGTTTGGTTTTGAAGCCTATAAAAAAGCAATAAATTTTATTGCTTTAAACTATCCAAATAGCCCTGAAGGTAAACAAGCAGAGCAAATGATGCAAAGCGTTATTCCAGCTCTTGAAAAAAAGACGTTTGTAGATGAAACAGCATCCAAAAACTTTAAAGTAATTTATAGTTTTATTGATGCTTCAGACGAAGAGATTCAGGAATTTTATGATAAGTTAAACGAATCCATTGAAGTAGTAAGGTATTTTGACCTTTCGGCATCAATTGACAAGTATAATGCCAATACAACATTTGTAGTTGTACACGGCTTAACCAGCTTGCAAGGAGCACAAGGCTTTAGAGACATACTAAACGATTACAAAAAGAAAATTGACAAAGACCACTTTTCAATATCATCAGACAATTACGAAGTGATTCAAATTCACAAAAACCTAGAAGCATATTTACAATCTCAATAATAAACAAGAATGTTTTCAGATAAAAACAAAGGAAAAATGGCAACAGAAAGCACATCACAACAAAACATTATTGCTCAAGACACAAAAATAGTCGGAGATATAGTGAGCAAAGGGCCTTTTAGAATTGATGGTCAAGTAGAAGGAAATATCAGAACAGAAGATAAGGTAGTCGTTGGAAAATCAGGTTTTGTTAATGGTACCATTGAAGGTACAAATGCAGATTTTGAAGGCAGTTTTTCTGGAAAATTAAAATTATCAGGAACCTTATCACTAAAATCATCTGCTTATGTTCAAGGCGAAGTCGAGGTTGGTAAATTGGCAGTAGATCCAGGAGCAACCTTTAACGCAACCTGTAGTATGAAAGGCGCAGTAAAAGAATTAAATAAAGGTGAACGACAAGCATCACATTCCGAAAAATCAGAAGGATCCGAAAAAACAGCTTAAAAATGTAGCTATCCTTTCAGGCATAGCCATACAAATGGGTGTTACTATTTATCTCTTCGCTTTATTAGGTAAATGGCTGGATGAACAATACAATCAAGGAGAAAAACTTTACACAATTATTGCCACTTTAACAGGAGTGGCCATTTCTTTTTATGTTGTTTTAAAGCAAGTGAACAGAATAAAACATTAATGACTCAAGACATTTTAAAATTTTCTGGATGTTTAATATTGGCTTTAAATGTGGTTTTCGCAATTCACATCAGCACTTTGTACTTCACTAATTTTCCTTTATTTTCAAACAAAATTGTATTAGCTTATATTGTTAATATCATATTGGCAATTGGCATTTATACATTAATGTTATTGTTAAAAAACAAATACCAAAGCCAATTAGGTTTCATATTCATGCTTGGAAGTTTTATTAAGTTTATCGTTTTTTTTATTGTTTTTTACCCAAGCTATAAAGCAGATGGAACTATGTCAAGGCTAGAGTTCGCTGCATTTTTTGTACCTTATGTAATTAGTTTAATTATGGAAACCACAAGCCTTTCAAAATGGTTAAATAAGCTAAGCTAAAAACCATAGAAATTAACCCTAGAAATAAAATAAAAAATAGTTTTTGTTTTTGAGATAAAAACCTACCTTTGCAGCGATTTTTAAGCCACTATAGAAAGCTTGATATGCAAAGAAAAATATCTGTAAAAACAATTACTCTATTACTGCTTTTGGTATCGTTTGTTACTTATGGTCAAGATGAACATAAACAAGATGAGCCAGCAAATGATAGAAAATCTGAGGTAAAGGCCTATATTCAGCATCACTTAAAAGATTCTTACGACTTTAATTTATTTTCTTGGACTGCAGATTCTGGCGAAGAAAAACATTTCGGATTTCCATTGCCAGTAATTCTTTGGGACAATGGACTAAAAGTATTTTCGTCGTCTAAATTTCATCATGGCGAAACAGTCGCTGAGGTAGATGGAAATTACTACAAAAACTACCATGGCAAAATTTATAAAACTGACGCAGAAGGAACCATAAATTATGACGACGAGCATCATGCAACAAACGAAAAGCCTTTAGATTTTTCTATAACAAAAAACGTAACCATGATTATAATGGTTTTCGTTATCATGTTCTTTATGTTTAGTCGAATGGCAAAAACCTATGCGAAAAATGGAGGCATACCAAAAGGGTTGGGACGATTTTTAGAACCAATTGTGATTTATGTTCGTGACGAAATAGCAAGACCAAATATTGGAGAAAAGCACTATAAAAGATATATGAGTTATTTATTAACTGTATTCTTTTTCGTATGGATCGTAAACTTATTTGGTTTAACACCAATAGGAATGAATGTAACTAACAACATTGCAGTTACATTGTGTTTAGCCTTAATTACATACATCATCACTACAGTTTCGGGTAATAAAAATTACTGGAAGCACATTTTCTGGATGCCAGGAGTGCCTGTGCCAATGAAAATTATTTTAGCACCTATTGAATTGTTAGGAACAATCATTAAGCCTTTTGCTTTAATGATTCGTTTGTACGCTAACATCACAGCAGGTCACGTAGTATTAATGAGTATTATAGGTATGGTATTCTTATTTCAAAATTGGATTGGAAGCAGTTTGTCATTTGTATTAGCGTTTGTATTAGCTATTCTAGAATTATTAGTAGCAGCATTACAAGCTTATATATTTACTGTGCTTTCTGCATTATACTTTGGTATGGCAGTTGAAGAGCATGACGAACACCATTAAGATGAGTGTTTAATTAAATTGAATGTTTAATTTTTAATTATATATTTTATGGAAATTCCAGCTATCGTAGGAGCAGGTTTAGTAGTAATTGGAGCAGGTATTGGCATCGGTAAAATCGGTGGTTCTGCTATGGAAGCAATTGCACGTCAACCAGAAGCGACAGGAAAAATTCAAACAGCGATGCTTATTGCAGCCGCTTTAATTGNNATTGAAGGTATTGGATTTGCTGCGTTATTCGCGGTATAACAACACAAAGAAGAAACAGCTATAACGGTTGGTTATAGCTGTTCTTTTAAAAAATTAAACAAGAATATTTTAGAGATAAATATATTATGGAAAAATTATTTGAAGACTTTTCATTAGGATTGTTTTTTTGGCAAGCAGTATTATTTATTGCACTTGTATTTTTATTAAAAAAATTCGCTTGGAAACCAATTTTAGATTCAGTTAACAGTAGAGAAGAAGGTATTAAAAAGGCATTAGATTCTGCAGAAAAGGCTAAACTAGAAATGCAAAACCTTCAAGCTGATAATGAAAAGCTATTAAAAGAAGCAAGATTAGAGCGTGAGACAATGCTAAAAGAAGCTCGAGAGTTGAAAGCCAAAATGATAGAAGACGCTAAAACTGAAGCAAAAGTAGAAGCTAATAAATTAGTAGTTGCAGCTCAAGCTTCTATTGAAACAGAAAAAAAGGCAGCTATTGCTGAGTTAAAATCTCAAGTAGCAAGCTTATCAATTGAAATTGCTGAAAAAGTGGTTCGTGAAGAATTATCTAACAAAGAAAAGCAAATGAAATTAGTAGAATCTATGTTGGGTGAAGCAACCTTAAACTAATTTATAATGGCAGGAACTAGAGCAGCAATAAGATACGCAAAAGCAGTATTAAGTTTAGCAACTGATAAACAGTCTGCAGAAGCTGTTAATGGTGATATGCAAACTATTGCAAAGGCCATTTCAGACAATAAAGAATTAAGCAACACACTTAAAAGCGAAATAGTAAAAGCAGATGTAAAGAAAGCTATACTATTAGAGGTTTTTTCAAATTCAAACCCAATTACAAAACAACTTTTTAATGTGCTTATGGATAATAAGCGTATTGAATTGGTAGAAAGTGTTGCGATAAAATATTCTGAGCTTTATGATATTCAAAATGGCAAGGAAAAAGTAGTTGTAACGTCTGCTGTTCCAATGACTGAGGATATTGAAATGAAGGTTTTAGCTAAAATTAAAAAATTAACAAATAAAGCTGTAACCGTTGAAAACGTAATTGACGAGTCAATTTTAGGAGGATTTATTTTACGTGTTGGAGATGTTCAGTACAATGCTAGTATTGCAAACAAACTAGATAAATTAAAACGAGAATTTACATTAAACTAAGACTTGCCCTGAGCTTGTCGAAGGGTCTAAATATTAAAAAAGATGGCAGAAGTAAAACCAGCTGAAATATCAGCAATCTTAAAACAACAATTGTCGGGTTTTGAAGCTACAGCTTCACTAGACGAAGTAGGAACAGTATTAACCGTAGGTGATGGTATTGTACGTGCTTATGGATTATCAAACGCTCAATATGGTGAGTTAGTAGAATTTGATGGTGGATTAGAAGGCATCGTACTTAACCTTGAAGAGGACAATGTTGGTGTTGTACTATTAGGCCCTTCAAAAGAAGTTAAAGAAGGATCTACCGTAAAACGTACAGGACGTATCGCATCTATTAATGTAGGTGAAGGTATTGTTGGACGTGTTGTTGACACCTTAGGAAATCCAATTGATGGAAAAGGACCAATTGCTGGTGAAACTTTTGAGATGCCGCTTGAGCGTAAAGCTCCAGGAGTTATCTACAGAGAACCAGTTACAGAGCCATTACAAACAGGAATCAAATCAATCGATGCTATGATCCCAGTTGGTCGTGGACAGCGTGAGCTGGTAATTGGAGATAGACAAACAGGTAAAACTACGGTTTGTATTGATACCATCTTAAATCAAAAAGAATTTTACGATGCAGGAAACCCTGTATATTGTATATATGTAGCAGTTGGCCAAAAAGCATCAACAGTTGCAAACATTGCTAAAGTGTTGGAAGAAAGAGGAGCACTTGCATATACTACTATTGTAGCTGCAAACGCATCAGATCCTGCTCCAATGCAAGTTTATGCACCAATGGCTGGAGCTGCAATTGGAGAATACTTCAGAGACACTGGTTGTCCAGCTTTAATTATTTATGACGATTTATCTAAGCAAGCGGTTGCTTATCGTGAAGTATCGTTATTATTACGTCGTCCACCAGGACGTGAGGCGTATCCTGGAGACGTTTTCTACTTACACTCTCGTTTATTAGAGCGTTCAGCAAAAGTTATAAACGACGATGATATTGCTAAAGAAATGAACGACCTTCCAGATTCATTAAAACCAATGGTAAAAGGTGGAGGTTCTTTAACTGCATTACCAATTATTGAAACACAAGCAGGAGACGTATCAGCATATATTCCAACAAACGTAATTTCTATTACAGATGGACAAATCTTCTTAGATGGAGATTTATTTAACTCAGGTGTACGTCCAGCAATTAACGTAGGTATTTCTGTATCTCGTGTTGGTGGTAACGCTCAGATTAAATCGATGAAGAAAGTAGCTGGAACATTAAAGTTAGACCAAGCACAATTCCGTGAACTAGAAGCTTTTGCTAAGTTTGGTTCAGATTTAGATGCATCTACATTAAATGTAATTGAAAAAGGTAAGCGTAACGTTGAAATCTTAAAGCAAGCACAAAACGATCCTTATACTGTTGAAGATCAAATTGCTATTATTTATGCTGGATCTAAAAACTTATTAAGAGATGTTCCTGTTGAAAGAGTAAAAGAGTTTGAACGCGATTATATAGAGTTTTTAAAAGCTAAGCATGCAGATGTATTAGCAACATTAAAAGCAGGTAAATTAACAGACGAAGTTACTGATACGTTAAGTACTGTAGCAAAAGATTTATCAGGAAATTACAAAGCATAATAATATCACTCTAAGAGTTAATCAAGGAGTCTTTTAACATTCCAATAAAAAAGGAGAATGGCAAACTTAAAAGAAATACGTAACAGAATATCATCAGTGTCTTCAACGATGCAGATTACCAGTGCCATGAAAATGGTATCTGCTGCAAAATTGAAAAAGGCTCAAGATGCTATTACAGCTATGCGACCTTATGCAAATAAGTTAACTGAACTTTTACAAGGTTTAAGCGCAACATTAGACGCAGATTCTGGAAGCAAATATGCAGCTCAACGTGAGGTTAAAAACGTTTTATTAGTCCCAATTACGTCCAACAGAGGATTAGCTGGAGCTTTTAACTCTAACATCATTAAAGAAACTGTTAAGCAAGTTGCTGAAACGTATACAAATCAAGAGGTATCTTATCTAACTATTGGTAAGAAAGCAAATGATGCTTTTAAAAAATCTAAAAAAGTAATTGCAAATAAAAGTGAAGTATTTGACAACTTAACTTTTGATAATGTAGCAGACATAGCCGAATTATTAATGGATAAGTTTGTTTCTGGTGAAGTTGATAAAGTAGTTTTGGTTTACAATAAATTCAAAAACGCAGCGACACAAGAAATCATGACAGAGCAGTTTTTACCTATTGTTCCTGTTCAGGGTGAAGCAAATGTAAATCTAGACTACATTTTTGAACCATCAAAAGTTCAAATTGTTGAACAACTAATACCAAAGTCATTAAAAACACAACTTTATAAGGCTATTAGAGATAGTTTTGCAAGCGAGCATGGTGCACGTATGACAGCAATGCATAAAGCAACAGATAACGCAACGGAGTTAAGAGATCAACTTAAATTGACTTATAACAAAGCACGTCAAGCAGCAATTACAAATGAAATCCTAGAAATTGTTGGTGGTGCAGAAGCTCTAAACAACTAAAAACATTTTAGAATGTCACCTTGAGCGCAGTCGAAAGGTTTTCTTAAAATTAATAAATATATGAAGCCTTACTTTATTTAGTAAGGCTTTTTTATGGCACAACTCTTGATTTTGTATCTTTATAAACAATTGTACAAATCCATGAAAACAATAAAGCACATATTCGGTTTATTGATATTAACAGTTATTATGGCAAGTTTCTCACAATGTTCAAGCGCTCAGAAATTACAAAAAAAAGCACCAATAACAATAAACCAGGTTTATTATCAAAAATGGATTGCAGGCGTTGAAGGAGGAGGTTCTGGAGTTAATATTTTTATTGAAACATCGAGCAATACTATAAAATTAGATAGCGTATATTTTCAAGGCAAAGGAGCAAAATTAGTGCTAAAGCCCAGCAATGATACACTTTATATAGGAAGGTTTATCTCAGATTTCAACAAAAAAGAAGATATGGTTTTTAGTAGCGACCCAAATAAAGAATATGGCAATAAACCACCACAACTGCCAGTAAAAATCCCTTTTGAACTAAACGATGATGAATGCGTTATTAGTTATTCTGAAAACGACAAAACAAAATATTTCAAACTGAAAAACATTAAGGAAAGAGAATCCATTAATTATCCAATGATGTCTTCACCGGAAAATAACTAATATTGCATATCGTTTACTAATAATGTACTTTTAGTGACGTTAAAACCTAACTTTTTGAGCGCATTAAGAGTATTATTTAAGCAAACTTTTATTTATGGTTTAGCAACTGTTTTACCCAGAATGCTCAGCTTCTTACTTGTGCCTTTGTATACAACTGATGGTGTTTTATCTTCTGTTGCTGAGTATGGAGAAATTTCAGTGATATTCTCATATTTTGTAATCTTCAATGTCTTGTTAGCCTATGGCATGGAAACGGCGTTTTTCAGATTCTTTAATAAAGAAAAGGATAAAGACCAAGTATTAGGCACTTCTACAATTTCATTAATACTCTCATCATTTGGCTTTTTTACATTAGCATTAATTTTTCAAAACCAGATAGCCTCTTTTATAGATATTGATGTAAAATACATCAACCTAGTTATTTGGATTTTGCTACTAGACGCATTAGTAATTATCCCCTTTGCATGGTTAAGAGCCAATGAAAAACCTAAACGCTATGCCATAATTAAAATTCTGAATGTTGTCATTAATCTTGGTCTCAATTTATTTTTCTTATTAGCTCTTAAAGATTTAGCATTAGATAGTTCAATCTTTAATAGCATATATAAGCCTAATTTTGAAATCAGCTATATCTTTATTGCCAACCTTATAGCAAGCGCAGTAACTCTAGTATTAATGATGCCTTTCTATGCCAAGGTTAAGTTTGTTTTTAACTCTCAGTTATGGAAATCCATGTTCCGTTACGCATTTCCTGTTCTGGTTGCAGGAATCGCCTTTTCAATAAATGAAACATTTGATAGAATACTTCTTAAAGAATTACTTCCAGCAGATGTTGCCGAAACAGACATTGGTATGTACTCAGCATGTTACAAAATAGCTTTGTTTATGACACTGTTTGCTACAGCATATAGACTTGGTATTGAGCCTTACTTTTTCAGCCATTCTAAAAGTGATAACCCTCAAAAAAATTATGCAAAAATTTTAGAACTTTTTGTGGCTTTTGGTTCTGTAATATTACTCTTTGTTGTTGTTTTTGCAGACCTTTTAAAGCCATATATTGTAAGAAGTGAAGCCTATTGGGAAGCCATGTGGATTGTACCAATTGTCTTATTGGCCAATTTTTGTTTAGGTATTTATCACAACCTTTCTGTATGGTATAAAATTACAGATAGAACAAAATTTGGTGCTTACATTTCAGTTTTTGGAGCCATCATTACCTTAGCGATTAATGTATTTTTTATAAAAGAATATAGTTATAAAGCATCAGCAATTGCAACTCTAGTAGCTTACGCTGTGATGATGCTATTATCTTATTATTTTGGCAGAAAGCACTATCCAATTCCTTATAACTTGAAAAAAATAGGATTGTATTTATTTGTTTCTATCTTGTTTTCAGTGATTTCATTTTATTATTTTAGAGAAAACTATTTAGTAGGCATACCTTTATTGATTGTTTTACTTGTAATTATTTACAATTCTGAAAAAAACCAAATCAATCAATTACTAAAACGGAATGTTCAGCAATCATGATAAAGCTATTTAATAAAATAAGGAAACAACTTTTGGACGAAAACAAAACACGACGTTACTTAAAATACGCTATTGGTGAGATTATTCTGGTAATGATTGGTATTTTGTTAGCACTTCAGGTTAATAACTGGAATCAAGAACGACAATTACAAAAAGAGGAAGTTAAGATATTAAAAGGTTTGCATCAAGAGTTCAGCGAAAACCTTGTTAGATTTGATGATATTTACGCGAAACAAGAATCCCGATGGAAAAGTATTGAAACTCTTATGAGTATTAAGCCCAAAGAATTTTCTCTCGATAGTTTAACTACATTGACCAAGGGAGTTGGTGATCAATATACATTTGACCCTTTTCAAGGGATGTATAATTCAATCATCAATTCAGGAAAAATAGAATTAATTTCAAACGATTCTTTAAAGAAAAAAATTTCAAGATTTCAAGATTTGTTGAATGATTATAAGGAAGAAGAAATTAATACAATGAATTTTACAGCAAATAACTTTTATCCATTTATAATTAACAACTCTGCAATTAATTTTAATTTCTTTTATAACAAAATGAAAATGAATGATGATGAAAAAATTAAATATAAAGAAGAATTAATAAAAAGAATAGAGTCTGATACTTATGGAAACCTATTAATTTATATTTATGGATATATGCGAGAGATTTTTACTGAAGGCCCAATTTTAAAAGATGAAATGATATCAATAATCAATTTGTTAGCATCAGAAATTGAAAAACATAATTAAAGAATGAACATAAAAATAATCAACAAATCCAATCACGATTTACCACATTACGAAACCATTGCTTCAGCAGGAATGGATTTAAGAGCAAACTTATCAGAATCAAGAACCTTAAAACCGTTAGAGCGTAGTATTGTTGGTACAGGTCTTTTTATTGAGTTACCAATAGGTGTTGAGGCGCAAGTACGTCCGCGAAGTGGCCTCGCTGCAAAAAAAGGAATTACTGTTTTAAACGCACCAGGAACTATTGATGCCGATTATCGTGGTGAAATTGGTGTGATTCTTGTTAATCTTTCCAACGAAGATTTTACTATACAAAATGGCGAGCGTATAGCGCAACTGGTTATTGCAAAGCATGAACGTGCTGAATGGGATGAGGTAAACGTGCTTTCTGAAACCGAAAGAGGCGAAGGAGGTTTTGGTAGCACTGGCACAAAATAACTTGTCATTCCTGCGTAGGCAGGAATCCAAAATATCTGTTAAAAACAACTTAATTTAAAATGTAATGGACTTAAAACCGTTATTTTAGTGATTTAGAAATGAGATTTAAAATTAGCATAATTGTGTTTATTCTCGGAATGATTTTCATTCCGCAAACTAACTATGCTCAAGTTGACTTTAACAAAACACCTGACGATGATCTAGGTGATATTGAAGACAAATACCAAGAGTTCTTTTTTGAAGCCTTAAAACAAAAAGGCATTGAAAACTACGACAGATCCATAAAAGCATTTTTAAAATGCATAGAATTGGATGATTCTAAGCCTGTGGTGTATTTTGAATTAGGCAAAAATTACATTCAACTTAAAAATTTCGGAGCAGCAGAAGATGTGCTTAAAAAAGCCATTTCTAAAGAGCCTGATAACGAATGGTATCTTAGCGAACTTTACAACGTTTATGAGCAAACCAACGACTTTGACAATGCCTTAAAAACAGGTAAGTTGCTTGTAAAATTTCATCCTGATTATCAAGAAAATTTAGCAAACCTCTATTTTAAAAACAATAAATTCAGACAAGCGCTAAAGATTCTGGACGAAATGGATGAGCAATATGGCTATGCAGAATCTAGAGATTACCTTCGCAACCAAATTTATGAAGCCAATGGAGATGATAAAGACCGAATAGAATACCTAGAGCAACGCATTGCCAAAAACCCAAAGAACGAACAAAATTATTTAAAGCTCATTTATCGTTATAGCGAGCAAAGTGATAGAAAAAATGCTTTTGCAACAGCTCAAAGATTGCTACAAGAAATACCGTCATCACACCTAGTTCATTTAGCACTTTATAAATTTTACTTAGAAGATAATGATACCGAAAAGGCCATCAACTCTATGGAAATTGTGCTCAAAAGCGGAATTGTAAATCCTGACGCTAAAGCCAAAGTATTGAATGATTTTGTGAAATTCGCCCAAGATAATCCTCAGTATGAAGAGCGACTACTGGAAATTACAGCTGATATTTCTGATGATGAAACTGGTAAATCCAGCGCTGAAATGGCTCAGTATTACTTGCAAAAAGGCGATAAACAAAAAGCATTGAGCCATTATAAAATAGCACTGCAACATGATGCTGATGATTTTGATACGCTAAAAAAAGTACTATTGCTTCAAATAGATTTAGATATGTTTGCAGATGCATCAGAGCTTAGTAGCCAAGCTCTTGAAACCTTTCCTTCACAGCCCATTTTATATTTGGTCAATGGTGTTGCCAACAACAACTTACAACAATACCAAAAAGCTGTTGAAAGTTTAGAAATTGGCATAGATTATGTAATTGATAATGTCATTATGGAAATTGACTTTTACAAACAATTGAGCACAGCTTATAAGTATTTGAATAATATTGAGAAGTCTCAAGCGTTTGCTAAAAAGGCTGAAGCATTATTAAATGGACAATAAAACAAAAATAAAGACACTAAGCAGAATCTTGATGGTTCTGATGTTGTTTATGGTTTTAGGATGCAAATCTTCAAAACAAATTGCGTCATCTGGTGAACTCAATACAAAGCTTACAGCCAAACAATTAATCAAAGAACACAATAAGAAGGAACCTAAATTTAAAACCCTCCAAGCAAGAGTTAAGGTTGATTACGTGCAAGGTGATAAATCACAATCTCATACTATTAACCTTCGTATGGAGAAAGATAAAACCATTTGGTTAAGTGCAACACTTGGGATTGTTAGAGCCAAAATCACACCTACAAATGTGAGCTTTTATAACAAACTTGATAACACCTATTTTGATGGCGATTTTTCATTAATTAGTGATTTATTAGGCACAAAATTAGACTTTGAAAAAGTTCAGAATATTTTGTTAGGAAATGCGATTTATAATTTAAAAGACGATAGTTATAATACAGATATTCACGAAGGGTCTTATGTGCTGTCACCAAAAAATCAAAATCAACTTTTTGAAATTTTCTATTTACTGAATCCTACTCACTTTAAAATGGACTCTCAACAATTAACACAACCATTAGAACAACGCATGTTGGAGATAGATTATAAAGATTATCAAGAAGTAAATAAACAAATAGTACCACAGAATGTGAAAGTAATAGCCTTAGAAAGAGATTTTGAAACGACCATCACTATGGAATTTAAATCGGTTTCACTCAACTCAAGCCTAAATTTTCCATTCAGGATTCCTAATGGTTTTCAAGAAATCGTGATTAAATGATAGCTTTTAAAAACACTATGTTGAAATACGTTTTAACCACTTTTTTTCTTTTTTTAATGATGTTTGGGAATTCCCAAAGTGCAAAACAATTAGAGCTTGAAAATAGACGTCAGGAATTATTGGGTGAAATAAAACAGTACGAATCTATGGTGTCTAAAGGAAGAAAAGATGAAAGATCATTGCTCTCTATGCTTGAAGATTTAAACTATAAAGCTACAGTAAGACGCAATCTAATCTCTGTAACCAATCAGCAAGCCAATTTATTGACAAGGGAAATAAACAATAATCAAAATACCATTTCAAAATTAAGAGACAGGTTAACGCTCTTAAAAGAAGAGTATGCAGCAATGATTGTGAAATCATATAAAAGCAAATCCGAACAAAGCAAAGTGATGTTTTTATTGTCTTCAAGCAATTTTCAGCAAGCCTATAAACGTTTACAGTACATAAAGCAGTATGCTGACTATCAGAAAAAACAAGGCGAGGAAATAAAAGTAAAAACACTTGAGTTACAAGCCCTGAACAAGAGCTTATTAAAGCAAAAACAAGATAAAGAAGCGCTTATTAAAGAAAATAGAATAGCAAAGGAAAAGCTAGAACAAGAGCAAAAGCAGCAAGAAATTTTAATGGCTTCCATTAAAAAAGATCTTAATAAGTACACTTCACAAATACGAGTTAAGCAGCAAGAAATTGATAAGATTGACAAAGAGATTGAAAAGATTATTCGCGAGGCTATGGCTGCTTCAAACGTTAAAGCAGGAAAATCTAAAGAGTCGACCACATTTGCTTTAACACCAGAAGACAGAAAGCTAGCAGCTAGCTTTACAGCTAATAAAGGTAAGCTACCTTGGCCAGTTGAACACGGTTTGGTGAAAGTGCGTTATGGCATTCAAAAATCTCCAATAGACAATTCGGTTCCTATTAATAGTAATGGTGTTAGAATTGTAACCAATAAAGACGAAAAAGTACGTGCTGTGTTTGAAGGAACAGTGCATTCTATCATGATTCCTAAAAACGGAAATAATGTGATTTTAATTCAGCATGGAAATTACTTTACGGCGTATAAAAATCTATCCAAAATTTACGTGAAAAAAGGGGATAAAGTGACGACAAAGCAACAAATAGGCGAGGTTTTAACAGACAAAGCGTCCAATGAAACCATTCTTCAATTCGTTATTTTTAAAGATGGGAAAACGCAAAATCCAGCCCATTGGATTAATAAAATGTGATAAAGTTAATTCGATGCTCAATATGTCACACTGAGCTTGTCATACTGAGCGCAGTCGAAGTACAGTCGAAGTGTGTTTCAGAATCTCATAAAAATTAACTCATAAACAACGCCTTCAATTCTGTAGCATCATTTGGTTTCATTTTTCCAGCAAGAACTAGGCTTAATTGTTTACGACGTAATGCGCCATCAAAACGAAGTTTTTCTTCTTCAGTTTCAGGAACTATAGCAGGAATTTTCACAGGACTTCCTGTTTCACTAACTGCAACAAAGGTATAAATTGCTTCATTGGCTTTGGTTTTTTCGCCAGATTCTCTATCGTCAATCCACACATCAATATAAACTTCCATCGAGGTTTTAAAAGCTCTGGACACTTTTGCTTCAACAGTTACAACACTTCCTAAAGGCACAGCTTTATTAAAGGCAACATGGTTTACAGAAGCCGTTACAACAATACGTCTGGAGTGACGTCTTGCAGCAATACTCGCTGCACGATCCATTCTGGCAAGTAATTCGCCACCAAATAAATTGTTTAAGGGATTGGTTTCACTTGGCAATACCAAGTCTGTCATTGTGGTTTTAGAATCTTCAGGATGTTTGGTTTCCATTAAAAATGATTTCATTTTTATTTCCGTGAAAACGGAAATCCTTATTAAAATGCAAAGGTAAGGTGCTTTTAAAAATTAGAGAAGTAAATATTACTTTAGTTTTTGTACAAGCAACCAAGCATCGCGATTGTGATTTCTTCTTATGGAATATAACGCTTGTTGAGCTTCAGAACGAGTTTCATAACTGGAGTATACCACTTGATGTAAACCATATTTGTTAGCACCAATTTTACGAGCATTGTAACCCAAATCTCTGAGCTCTTCTAATTTTTTATCACAATTTTCTTCAACTCTAAAAGCACCTGCAACCACATGAAAATTTCCACTTTGTTTGGTGACATTCAAAGTAATAGAAGGTAAAGGATTGTCAATAACAAAGGTTGCTTCTTGTATTTTAGAATCTATTTCTTTGTTGGCTTCTTCTTGAGCCATTTGGTTATGCTGCTCTATTTGACCAACATAATATTTGGATGCTGCAAAACCACCAAGCGTTAAGGCAATTACCGCAACAGCAGCATATTTTAAATAAGGTCTTTTTGTTGCTGAGCTTGTCGAAGCTGTTGCTGAGCTTGTCGAAGCACGTTTTTCGGGTGTGATGGTTAATGGGACTGCTTCCTCTAAAGTCTCAACCTCTTCTTTATAAACTTCGCGAGTTACCGAAGGTGACACAAATTGAGAAAGCCCAAAGGCTTCTGTTAAGTAATTTAAACTATGAGAAGGTTCAAAATTGATGTTACCTTCACTGTTAAGTGCAATCTCACCAATATTTTTTAATACAATCGTTTCACCTTGTGCTAAGTATGATTTTAATTCTCTTGTACGTTTATCAATTTTTTTAACAGCAGATTCGTAAGGAATTTTCTCAACATCAGTCATATAATTTGCCAACAAACCATCGTTCTTTTTTAATTGCTCATTAAAAGACACTACTTTATTCGGTGGATAAAAAGTATTGGTTTCCTGGTCTATTTTTGCGGATACTGCTTGTGTTAAAAAAGCTCCAAAATCAGGAATAACAACACATTCGTATCTGTACAGTAAATCGCTTATGTAAGTTTCTAATTGCATTAAAACAAAGTTAAAATTTTTTGAATGCTGAAAAAAAAATAGAACAACTATTTATTAACAGTGCAATTTTTAGTTTCTTGTATGTTGTAATTCAATGTACTAGATGTCAGAAACTAATTTATTATTTGCTTTAGCCTTACAAAATGCACCCAATATTGGTGATATAACAGCCAAAAAACTGATTTCGCATTGTGGTTCACCTGAAGCTGTTTTAAACGAAAAGAAACATAATCTACTCAAGATTGATGGCATAGGCACCTATGCTACAAGTGATTTAAATAAAGAGGTGTTGTTAAAAAATGCAGAACAAGAACTCAAATTCATTAAGGAAAATAACATAGTTGTACATTACTTTATGGAAAGCAGTTATCCTGAACGCTTAAAACATTGTATCGATGGACCTATTTTATTGTTTCAACGCGGAAATATTACCATAAAAAACCAACCCATTATTAGTATTGTAGGAGCACGAAAAATCACCACACAAGGCATTGCAAATTGTGAGGCTATTGTAGAGCGTTTAGCTGCTTACAACCCAATTATTGTTTCTGGTTTTGCTTACGGAACAGATATTACAGCGCAAAAGGCTGCCATGAAAAACAACTTACAAACGATTGGTTGTTTGGCTCATGGTTTGAATCAGATGTATCCAAAAGTGCATCAAAAATATGTGGCTGATATTGAAAGCCATGGAGGCTTTTTCACTGATTTTTGGAGTACAGATGAATTTGATAGAAACAATTTTTTAAAGCGTAACCGAATTATCGCAGGATTGAGTGAAGCTACCATTGTCATTGAATCTGCTGAAAAAGGAGGAAGCTTAGTCACTGCAGATATTGCCAATTCGTATAACAGAGAAGTCTTTGCAGTTCCTGGACGCATTACTGATACGCAAAGTGTTGGCTGTAACAATTTAATTAAGCTACAGCGAGCACATTTACTCTCCAAAGCTGAAGATGTGCCTTATATTCTGAATTGGAAGCTTGATGCTTCGACAGGCTCAGCAGATGAAAAACCAATACAAAAACAATTGTTTGTAGAGTTGGATGCTGATGAAAAAGTGGTTTACAACTTTTTAAAAGACAATGGCAAAGAATTGCTTGACATGATTGCATTAAAATGTAATATGCCAACCTTTAGAGTAGCTTCTATTTTATTAAACATGGAACTTAAAGGCGTTATTAGACCTTTACCTGGAAAGCAATTTGAGGTTATATAAATTCCTACCTTTCGGCTTTGCTTATGATAAACTTTGCAGTAATCTTATAATTTTTTAAAGAGCAAGATTTATTCTTATATCTATTTATTTAGTTTTAATTTAAAGGTGGTGGAGTATTAGAGATTTTAGTTAGAGTCATTTCTGTTGGAATACTAAAACCTGTATAATCATTGGTGTCATTACAAGCAGGATTAATGGTTCTAATGGTATGAGCTATTGGCAATACCTTAAATATTGCCTGTAATGGGCTACCACTACCTAAATTAATAATTTCCATTTGAGCTTCACCTCTTTTATACCTTAATTCACAATCAGAGTTTAAGTAAGGCTTACCAAAATCTGTTATAGTTGATAAATGCGATTCTATAGAAACCCCATATCTAGTAAAACCTTGAAAAGGACTATATGTTTTATTGATTAAACTTGGCATAAATTGTGTTGTATTAATAATCTCTATACCATTTTCTTTATAGATATAATTGCCAATTATTTTATCTCTCCAATATTCTCCTTGATTCCACCAACTACCTTGAGAGACCATGTCTTTCTTGTAGATATGAATCGTGAATTCAGTTGTTCCACTAACATATTGCCATGTACCAACAAAATTAGCTCTTACGTTATTCAAATCTTTTTGATAGTGATTTCCTCCAAGCGGTCCATCTAAATTTACTATCGTTTGTGCTTTACAACTAAGAGTAAAGCAAATTGCAAATATTATAAGTATATAGTTTTTCATTTTAGTGTTTTTTTAGTTACAAGGGTTATCATAAGCTATTTGACCATTATTAAGTTTTACTTTTTGCCAATTCTCAAAATTATTATCGGACTTATACAAATCTAAACCAACATTTATTCCTGGGTAGCTTAATATTTTCATAAAACTTAATTCATTCTGTGCAACTGTGTTGCCATTTTTGATTCCATTCGGATATGTTTGAGTTATATTATTAATTCCTTCATACTCGTCAATCAAAATAGCGGTGTCGTTATTATCATCATTATCACCCCAGCCATTAAATACTAAATCACCAAAAGTAATAAAAGCTGTTGGGTCAGAAATATTTAGAGCATAATTTGTGCCATGATTGGTCACAACAAAAGAGAAAAACGTTGTGGTATATGAAATATGCCCAGCTTTTAGCCAAACATATAAGGCATATAAATCTTCAGGGCTATAAATGGACAGGTCTCTATTTTGGTCGTCTTTATTATGGTTATGTACAAACCCACCTATTTGTTCGTTATTATTTAAACTAACATTAACGCCTAAATTATTAACAGGGCCATCAATCGGGTCGGAGTAATCATAACCTAACCCTGCATCAGCATTATTTTTAAGGATATATGCAGTTTCATGATTATCCGTTGCTGCTTTGTTTTTTAAATCTTGTAATTTAGATTTAAAATCGTCATTATTTTCTAGTTTGTTTAATCTAGCGCATGGAGGCTTTTCAAAAACAACAGCCACCACATTATTCTCAATCTCCTCAAGCGGTTTACACTCACAATCTTGGTTAAATTGCAATGGAGCTTCACAGGTGCCAACATTTGTACAACTTGAGCCTCCACCAACAGATCCTCCACTACCACTACATGGATGTCTTAAAAATTCGTTCATGCTCTTGTCTCCAGTCTCCCCCGAGCAATTTATAACAAAATAAACTTCTTGAACATTATCACCATCATCAGGATAATTATCCCAAGTATCACCATCTGGATCTTCCCAATAAAATTCGCAATCTCCTCCAAAACCTCCATCATTACCATCATCAGGATAATCATTTTGATCCTCATCTTCTGGGTCATCACATGGGTGTCTTTCAGAAGCAGTTGCGTTTCCATTTGACATTGTTACCTTGGCTATATATATCCCTTCATCACTATAAAAATAGACCATTCCTGTATAATCACCTAAATCCTTTGTTAGAGAATGGGTACTTAACCAAAACGTATCAGGCACATATTTTACAATGTAGAGGTAAAAGGTATCCATGTATTCTTTGACCACAAGGTTTAAAAAATACTTGCCATCCAAGCCACTTTGTTTAATGAGCCTAAAAGTATAATTGGACTTTTGGTATGCATTGGTAACTTGTGTGATTTCGTCTGTAATGAGTTCTGTCATGACCAAATTATCCTCATGGCTTCTGTTCATGCCTTCTTCAGTGGTACTATCATCCAACAAAAACTTGTAATCTGAGCTTTTAGAGGCAATAAAGTTCATCACCTCAGGAATATCTCTAGCTGATACAGTTTTAACGATTGAGCTTTTATTTTCATTGTTTAGTTCTAAATCGTCGAGAGTTAGGTGTTCTTTTTGGCAAGTAAAAAAGGCACCTGTAATTACAAGAAAAAGTAAAAAGAAAAGACTTAGCTTAAGCTTTGCGTTTGGCGTTTGGCGTTTGGCGTTTGGCGTTTGATTTGTCATTACGTTAAAGTTTCAAAACAATAAGTTATTTCAAAATTAAGGTATAATTAAACACCAAACAATACGTAACTCTACGTATTTTTAATACCCAACCTTAGTTCTAACTCTTTTCAATACCTCATCAGCAACTACTTTAGCCTTTTCAGCACCAACAGCCAATGCTTTATCAATCTCGTTAAGGTTGCTCATATAGTAATTGTAGCGTTCTCTTTCGGCTGAGAATTTATCAACGAGCAATTCATATAAAGCTTGTTTAGCATGACCATAACCATAACCACCTTTTTCATAATTGGCTTTCATTTCTGATATTTGGTCCTCATTTGCAACCAAAGCATAAATAGCAAAACAATTACAAGTTGTCCAATCTTTAGGTTCTTCTAAAGGTGTACTATCTGTTGCAATACTCATAATTTGTTTGCGTAATTGCTTATCTGGCAAAAATAAGTTAATCGTATTGTTTCTGCTTTTACTCATTTTTTCGCCATCAATTCCTGGAACTAACTTGGTATTTTCCTGTGTTTTTGCTTTAGGCAAAACAAAAGCTTCTCCCATTTTGGCATGAAATCTCGAAGCCACGTCGCGAGTTATTTCTAAGTGTTGTAATTGGTCTTTCCCAACCGGAACTATATTTGCATCATAAAGCAATATATCTGCAGCCATAAGCATTGGGTAAGTAAATAAACCAGCGTTTACATCTTCCAACCTATCAGCTTTATCTTTAAAGCTATGTGCTAAAGTAAGTCGTTGGTAAGGAAAGAAACAACTTAAATACCAAGACAGTTCTGTGACTTGAGGCACATCGCTTTGACGATAAAAAACGGTTTTTTCAATATCTAAACCAAAAGCTAACCAAGTCGCTGCTGTAGAATACGTATTGTGCCTTAATGTTTCTGCATCTTTTATTTGAGTTAGCGTATGCATGTTAGCAATAAACAAAAACGATTCGTTATTTGGATCGTTACTCATTTGTATTGCAGGTATAATTGCACCTAATAAGTTTCCTAAATGTGGAGTTCCTGTACTTTGTACTCCAGTTAGTATTCTTGCCATATTCATTTCCCACGAAAGTGGAAATCTTTTAAATTAAACTTAAAAACTAATATTGAAGCAAAGGTAATTTTTTTGATACAATAGCTCAATTATTTTAGTAGTTTTGATGCAGATGAATATTCTTAAATATCCTTTTTGGATTTTATATCGCATTTGGTTTTATGTGCTGGTCGCACTGCCAATTATTATTTTATTTCCAATTCTTATTATCTCCATTGCCAAAGAAAGTTGGTATCCATTATTTTTTAAGTTGGCTCGTATTTGGGCAAAATTTATTTTAGTAGGAATGGGTTTTGGTTGGAAAATTAACAAACTACAAACACCTGAAAAAGGAAAAAGCTACATGTTTATTGCCAACCACACATCTATGATTGATATCATGCTTATGTTGGTTATAGTAAAGGATAATCCGTTTGTGTTTGTTGGGAAAAAGGAATTGGCTAAAATTCCGTTGTTTGGTTTTTTTTACAAGAGAACCTGTATTTTGGTTGATAGAAGTAGCGCCAAAAGCAGACAAGCTGTGTTTTTAAGAGCACAACGTCGTTTAAAATCAGGTTTAAGCATTTGTATTTTCCCTGAAGGTATGGTTCCTGAAGAAGATGTAAAACTGGCCGAATTTAAAGATGGCGCTTTCAGATTGGCAATCAATCATAAAATACCAATCGTTCCCATTACGTTTTTTGATAATAAGAAACGGTTTTCATATACTTTTTTTAGTGGTGGACCAGGATTGCTTCGTGTAAAAATGCATGAGTTTTTAAAAACAAATCAATTAAGAATAGAAAACACAAAGCAATTAAACACTAAGGCCTTTGAAGTTATTTCAGAATCCTTAAAGGCTTAAAAAATGAAAGCTGCTCTAGGCACAGAGCAGCTTTCCGTTATTATTGCCTTAAGATTTGGGGCAACAATAACCAATCTAACCAACTAAAAAAATCTTTAAAATTTAAAACTAAAACCAGAATAAATACCAATAAAGTATGGCTTAAAGTCGCCAGAAGTATTATTAAATGTATTTAATTGATACTTAAACGTTGGTTCAAGATTTAATTTAAATTTTTCTGATAACTTGAAGTCCAAACCAACTCCAAGGTTAGCACTAAAACTCGTTTTTTTGATATTTGTTGCCTCGCCTATTAAAGTTGTTTCGCCATCAAGGGTAGAGAACACTTCATTTTCATTTAAAAATAAAGCACTAAAACCACCTATTACGCGTAATCCCAGTTTTTGATCTGAGAGCTCGTATTCCATTTCCAGAGGCACTTCAATAAAGCCTAATTTCTGATCGATACTTCCAATAATCTGATCTGAGATCACAGAAGGTATTTGAGCAAAGTTAAATTCTTCCATACTTACAAAAGAGGTGCCTTGAGCGTCTTCTTTTAAGTCAACGTTTTTTAGTTGAAACCTAGCATCTGAAGGTGTTGCCGATACGTTGTTAAGTACAAATACATCATCAGTACTATAACCTAAAACAACTTTATTGACTCCAGCACGCACACTTAATTTTTCAGTCAATGCATAGCTACCTCGAACGCCATAACTCATATTTACATCACCTGTTTTGGAGTTTTCGTTAAACTGTTCATGTAATGATGAACCAGATCCTAAGGTGTTAAAATAAACTGGAGCAATACTAGGCGATACTTTCCAGCGATCATCTAATTTTTTCTTTTTCTTTTTCTTTTTCTCATCGTTTGCATCGTCTTGAAGTGTGTTTTCAGCCAACGCTTCTTCTATGGATGCCTTTTCTTTTTCTATTGCAATTTCTCCCTCTTCTGTTTCACTATTTGAAACTTTATTATTTTTTGTTGATGCTGCATTTGTTACTGCATTTTCTGTATTACTCTTTTTATTTAAAGTATAATCTACGGCTTGTTTGTTAATTGAAACAGCTTCTGACTCCTTATTGGCATTTTGCTTCTTTTTATCAATTTCTTTAGTTTGCGCTAAAGCATCAGCTTTAGTTGCGTCAAGAACCTCATCAACTTTTTTCTTGTTGAGGTCTTGAGTTTTATTGTATGTTTTCTTGTTTGAATTATTTGCAACAGCAGTATTAGATGTTTTATTGTTTGGATTTGTCAACTTATCACTTTCAGAATCTTGTGTTGATATACCTGTTTTGACGTTATCAATATCATTTTCTGAAGCTAATTCATCTTGTTCAAGAGCGTTGTTATTATCAATAACATCATTCTTTTTATTGTCAGGATTTAGTTTGTTTGAATCTGTATCTGAGTTTGTATTAGTGTCAACAATAGTGTTTTGATCTGGTTTTTCTTCAGAGGCATTAAACACATTGCTTCCAACGGTAAACAGCAATAGTAATACAGCAGCGATAGCGGAAAGCTTTAACCATAAAGGAATTGCTTTTCTGTCCTTTTTCTCTGCTTGTAGTTCTGCACTAATATTTTCCCATACAGCATGACTTGGGGTCGCTTCAAAATCTTTGAGCTTTTCCTGAAATAATCTATCTATATGTTTTTTATTATTCATCACGATAATTGCGAATTTAAACTCGCTTTATATGTTGTTATTTTTTCTTTTAAAATCATTCTTGCTCTTGCAAGGTTAGATTTTGTGGTTCCTGTTGTTATGTCTAGCATTTCGGCTATTTCTTTATGTGAATAACCATCTAAAGCATACAAGTTAAACACCATTCTGTACCTATCTGGCAATTCTTGAATGGTACTTAACAAAAAATCAATGCTTACATCTTCATTTTCTATTTCAACACTTACATCTTCTATTTTTTCGTCACTTACTATATTAAAAACACCTTTGTTTCTGTAACGTTGAAGCGCAGTGTTTATAGTAATTCGTTTTAGCCAACCTTCAAAAGAACCTTTGTTATTGTATTGTGATATTTTATTAAAAACAGTCACAAACGAATCTTGCAGATTATCTTCAGCTTCTGCTCGATTTCTACAATACTTTAAGCAAATTGCAAACAATTTACTCGAATAGAGTTTATATAGTTCACTTTGCGCTTTAGTATCATTTTTTTTACAATTTTGTATGAGTTGATCTAAACTCAATGTTCATATATGGTATTAATTAATACATACTATTCAACCGGAACTTCCATTATCATATAAGTGTCGTTCCCATTTTCATCTTGACCTTGCCAAAATTTAAAAATATAGGTTCCAAAATCTTTAGTGCATTCAAAAAACAGTGTTCGCCATTCTAATTCATCTTCTGGGCCTAAAGGTTCGCAAATAAGACCGTCTTTTTCTTCAAGTACAGTATTTATAACAGCAACAGTTCTAAAATCGCCTTCTACTAAATAATACAATTCATTAAATGAGTAGCAGGTTGAGGGCCTATAATAACTGTATTGTATTTGGTAAAATGCTCCTGGAGTGAATGATTCTGGCATGAGTACTTCATTTATTGGTAAGATTTCAAAATGAAAATCTTGTCCTATAGAAGAGTCATCTACACTACAAGATGAAAACATCATGGTAATGAGTCCAATAAAAAGCAGCTTTTTCATAATAATTTCAATTTTAAAAGTAACCTTGGTTATTATGTAGATGCATAAGCCCTAAAAAGGTTGCGTTTAAATATAAAAAAATCCCAATATTATTGGGATTTTGAAACTATTTATTCGATGAAATGACGCCCTTGATTTTTTCTTCCAGTTCATCCATGAGTTCTGGATTGTCTTTAATTATAATTTTCACGGCATCTCTACCTTGACCTAATTTAGTGTCTTCGTAACTAAACCAAGAGCCACTTTTTTTAATGATTTCGTTTTCTACAGCGATGTCAAGGATTTCGCCAACTTTTGAAACGCCTTCGCCATACATAATATCAAACTCAGCTGTTTTAAATGGAGGTGCAACTTTATTCTTAACTACTTTTACTCGAGTTTTATTTCCTTGTACTTCGCCGTCACTGCTTTTTATTTGAGTTGATCGGCGAATATCCAATCTTACAGAAGCATAAAATTTTAAAGCATTACCACCTGTTGTGGTTTCAGGATTGCCAAACATTACACCAATTTTCTCTCTCAATTGGTTGATAAAAATCACAGTACAATGTGTTTTACTAATTGATGCAGTTAGTTTGCGCAATGCTTGAGACATTAAACGCGCATGAAGTCCCATTTTGGAGTCACCCATTTCGCCTTCAATTTCGCTTTTTGGAGTTAATGCTGCAACAGAGTCTACAACAACGATATCAATAGCGCCTGAACGAATTAAATTATCTGCTATTTCAAGAGCTTGTTCTCCATTGTCTGGTTGAGAAATGATTAAATTGTCAATATCAACACCTAGTTTTTCGGCATAAAACCTATCAAAGGCATGTTCTGCATCAATAAATGCAGCAATACCTCCAGCTTTTTGGGCTTCGGCAATGGCATGAAGTGTTAGCGTTGTTTTTCCGGATGATTCTGGACCATAAATCTCTATAACACGACCCCTTGGATATCCTCCAACACCTAAGGCAATATCTAAACCTAAAGAGCCTGAAGGGATACTATCAACATCTACCACAGCTTGGTCGCTCATTTTCATAACTGTGCCTTTTCCGTATGCCTTATCTAATTTATCTAATGTAAGTTTTAGTGCTTTTAATTTTGCATCTTTTTCGTTGCTCATTGCTTCAATATTTCGTTTCTAATTCTTGCTAAAATAATACATCTTTTAGCATCAAACAATTTTATAACGCAACCTTTTTAAAGTTTTTGCATCTACTAAATAGTACTGGGAAAATTTATGCTATGAAAAACACTTTCTTTTCTTTTCTGAAAGGGATTTAAGTGAGGCTTTATCAAATTGCTTGATAAAAAAATGAACCATTATTAAATCTTTAAAAAACACTTTAAATTATAATGTTTAGGGTGTTTTTTTATGCTTTGGTTTAAAAGTTTACCTTTGCAGAAATAATTTTTAACCTTAAATATTGGTATAGCATGCAACTGTACAATACCTTAAGCGCTAAAGAAAGGGCTGTGTTAATTGAAAAAGCAGGCAAAGACAGATTAACACTCTCTTTTTATCAGTACGCTAAAATTGAAAACCCTCAACAATTCAGGGATCATTTGTTCATTACTTGGAACTCCTTAGATGTTTTAGGCAGAATTTATGTTGCCCATGAAGGTATTAATGCCCAGTTATCACTTCCCGCAGATCATTTTGAAGCATTTAAAATCCATTTAGATTCTATTGAATTTTTAAAAAGTGTTCGATTAAATATAGCCATTGAGCAAGACAATCTGTCCTTTTTGAAATTAAAAGTAAAAGTTCGCGATAAAATTGTTGCTGACGGCTTATCTGATGATTCGTTTGATGTTACAAATAAAGGCATACATGTAGATGCCAAGAAGTTTAACGAACTTATTGAGGATAAGGACACAGTGTTGGTTGATATGCGCAACCATTACGAAAGCGAAATAGGACATTTTAAAAACGCAGTTACTCCTGATGTTGATACCTTTAGAGAATCTTTAGATATTATTGAAGATGATTTAAAAGAGCATAAGGAAGACAAAAAATTGGTTATGTACTGTACTGGAGGAATTCGATGCGAAAAAGCCAGTGCATATTTTAAGCATAAAGGGTTTAAAAATGTGTATCAATTAGAAGGAGGCATTATTGAATATACACGTCAAGTCAATGAGAAAGGGTTAGATAATAAATTTATTGGCAAAAATTTTGTTTTTGATGATCGTCGTGCAGAAAAAATAAGCGATGATATTATTGCACAATGCCATCAATGTGGTAATCCGTTTGACGTACACACCAACTGCGCCAATGACGCATGCCATTTACTGTTTATTCAGTGCGATTCTTGCAAAGAGGAAATGAACAATTGTTGCTCAACAAACTGCAAAGACATTCATGCTTTGCCTTTTGAAGAGCAAAAAGCACTCAGAAAAGGACAAGGAAACAGTAATGATATTTTCAAGAAAGGAAGAGCAGATTACTTACCTTATAAAAAAGACCTGAGAAATATATTTGAAAATTTCAAACAAGCAGACGCATAAACCTTTAAATAGCGTAGTTATGGAAAAGATTGAACTTATGGCACCTGCTGGTAATTTTGAATCGCTTCAAGCCGCTTTAGATAATGGTGCAGACTCAGTTTATTTTGGCGTTGAGCAACTAAATATGAGAGCTAGAGCATCTATTAATTTCACATTAGATGATTTACCAGAAATTTCACGACGATGCAAAGAAAAAAATGTTCGTACTTACTTAACGCTTAATACTATTATTTACGATCATGACCTGTCTATAGTAAAAACCTTAATAAAGCAAGCAAAAGAAGCAGATATTACTGCTGTTATAGCAATGGATCAGGCTGTTATTGCATCGGCTAGGGAAGTCAATATGGAAGTGCATATTTCAACCCAAATAAATATTACAAACATTGAAACGGTTAAATTTTATGCCATGTTTGCAGATACTATGGTGTTAAGTAGAGAGCTAAGCTTGCGTCAGGTAAAAAAAATTACAGAACACATAAAAAATGAGCAGATAAAAGGGCCTTCAGGTAAGCTAATTGAGATTGAGATTTTTGGACATGGAGCGTTATGTATGGCTGTTTCAGGCAAATGCTATATGAGTTTGCATTCACATAATTCATCTGCCAATAGAGGTGCTTGTAAACAAAATTGCAGAAAAAAATATACAGTTGTAGATCAGGAAACCGGGTTTGAAATGGAGTTAGACAATGAATACATTATGTCTCCAAAAGACCTTTGTACTATTGATTTTTTAGACCAAATAGCAGATTCTGGAATAAAAGTTTTAAAAATTGAAGGAAGAGGTCGTGCTCCAGAATATGTGGCGAGAGTGATAAAATGTTATCGCGAAGCTATCGATAGTTTGGAAAACGGCACTTATAAAAAAGAAAAAGTCATCAATTGGATGAAAGATCTGGAAACCGTTTACAACAGAGGCTTTTGGAGCGGCTACTATTTAGGACAAAAACTTGGAGAGTGGAGTAAAGGATCTGGATCTCATGCTACACAAAAAAAGGTATACTTAGGTAAAGGCTTACATTTTTTTCCAAAGCCCAAAATAGGAGAGTTTAAAATAGAAGCTTATGATTTAAACCTAGGCGATTCCATTTTAATCACTGGGCCAACAACTGGAGTTAAAGAATTAAAAGTTGAAGAAATGTTAGTAAATGACAAGAAGTTGGAAAAAGCATCAAAAGGCGACTCTGTTACCATTCCTCTTGGATTTAGAATACGTCCTTCAGATAAATTGTATAAAATAGTTGAAAATAAAATAGAAGCTTAATGGTTATTATTACTTTGCAACGAAATAAATGTATAGGTTGTAATTATTGTGTAGAAATGGCTCCTAGACAGTTTCAGATGTCAAAAAAAGATGGTAAAACCGTGCTTTTGCATTCTAAAGAAAAGAAGGGTTTTTTTACCTTTAAAACAGAAGACAATTTAATTTTTGAAAATTGTGAAAATGCGTCAAAAGCATGCCCAGTTAAAATAATCAGTGTTAAAATGAATTAGGCAAAAAGCCAAAACAAATGAATGTATACAAGCTTCTAAAACTTAACAGAATTATAAAAAACCATAGAATAAAATTCTTTGGACTTTATGTATTGCATAAGTTAAACATGCGATATCTAGCTGTTAACTTAGATCCTGTTATGGCTTGCAATCTGCGTTGTAAAATGTGTTATTTTACAGATGCTGATTATGTAAAAACACTCAAAGGTCAGTTTAAAGAAGAAGAACTTAATCAAGTAGCAAAAACCATTTTCAAACGTGCTTTAAAGCTACAAATAGGATGTGGTACAGAACCAACACTTTATAAAGACCTCGTAAAAATCGTTGAATTAGGGAAGGCCTATAAAGTACCATACATCTCCATTACCACAAATGCCAATTTACTTGATGAAGAAAAAATAGAAGCTTTATTAAAAGCTGGCTTAAATGAGTTTACAATTTCTCTACATGGAGTTACTAAAGAATCCTATGAAAACTTTATGAAAAAAGCCAGCTATGATAAATTCCATAATGCATTTAAAGCTTTTGCAAAACTAAAACCAAAGTATAATTTTAAAGTTCGTATTAATTACACCTTTAACAAAGACAACTTTTATGAGTTAAGTGAATTTTTCAATCACTTTGATGGTAATAGTTTTGATATTCTTCAAATTCGTCCAATCCAAAAAATTGGAAATACAGAGTATAATGATTTCGATTTGGAATCTATAAGAAACGATTATCCTCAATTAATAAAAGACATTAGAAATAAGTGTAAACTAAACAATATCATATTGTTAGCTCCAAACGAAATACCTAACGCAAATGAAACGAACACATCAAGTTTTATTTTTGATTATACGTTTTGCTATATATCGCCTAATAAATTTTGGAAACCTAACTTCAACTGGAAATCACAAACATTTGAAGAGTTTTCAAATGAAATAGGTTGGAGCCAACAATTGTTTTCAAATATTTTCAAATCTAAAACAGAGCTAAAAACCCTTTCAAATCGCTTAAATTATGAGATTGATTTTAATTAAGAGCTTCGCTTTTTAAAGTCATCATAATAATCTTATCTTTACGTTTTAAATAAATTATTAACACTCATTCGCAACAGCTTAGTTGTTAGTGAATTCAATATATAAAAATCTATGGCTTGTAACAGTTGTTCAACTGGAAAAGATGGTCAGCCAAAAGGATGTAAAAATAATGGAACTTGCGGAACCGATAGTTGTAATAAATTAACGGTTTTTGATTGGCTCTCAAACATGTCACTTCCCAATGGCGAAAAACCTTTTAATTGGGTTGAAGTCCGTTTTAAAAACGGACGAAAAGTCTATTATAAAAATCCTGAAAACTTAACATTAAGCATTGGCGACATTGTTGCTACTCAAGCACAATCTGGTCATGATGTTGGCATGGTAACGCTCACAGGAGAATTGGTGAGGGTTCAAATGAAACGCAAAAACGTTTCGGAAGATGATCCTGAAGCCCTTAAAATTTACCGAAAAGCCTCACAAAAAGATATAGATATTTGGTCTGCTGCTAGAGATAAGGAAGAACCTATGAAGGTAAAGGCAAGGCAATTTGCCATTAACCTTAAGTTGCAAATGAAAATTTCTGACATCGAATTCCAAGGAGATGGCAGCAAGGCAACCTTTTATTACACAGCTGAAGATCGAGTAGATTTTAGAGAACTTATTAAGGTTTTCGCAAAAGAATTCAGAACCAGAATTGAAATGAAGCAAGTAGGTTTCCGCCAAGAAGCCTCACGTTTAGGAGGCATTGGGTCTTGTGGTCGTGAATTATGTTGCTCAACTTGGTTAACAGACTTTCGTTCTGTAAGCACTTCTGCAGCAAGATATCAGCAACTTTCATTAAACCCTCAAAAATTGGCTGGACAATGCGGCAAACTAAAATGCTGTCTAAATTATGAATTGGACACGTATTTGGATGCCCTTAAAGATTTCCCAAAATCAGATGTAAAATTAATTACAGAAAAAGGAAAAGCGGTTTGCCAAAAAACGGATATTTTTAAAAGACACATGTGGTTTGCATATGAAGGCGAATGGATGAATTGGCATAAATTAACTGTAGACCAGGCTAATGAAATCATTGCGTTAAACGCAAAAAAGAAAAAGGCACAAAGCCTTGAAGAATATGCTTCTGAATTGATTGAAGATACTAAAGCGGAGTTTGAAAACGTTGTAGGCCAAGATAGTTTAACACGCTTTGATAGTCCAAAACGCAAAAATAAACGTAGAAATAATAGGAACAAGAACAAAAAAAAGTCGACTAATAATGCAAAGTAAGTCTCAATTTATAGCTGTGTTTTTAGTTTTTCTTTTTGTTTCTTGCGACTCAAATCAAGTTTTTGACGAATATAAATCTGTTTCAAACCAATGGCAAAAAGACGATATTGTTGAGTTTAAGTTTGCGCCAACAGATACGCTAATTAGTTATAATTTGTTCATTAATTTAAGAAACAACAACGATTATAAATTCAACAACTTATTTCTAATAGCAGAAATAGATTATCCAAACGGGAAAAGTGTTGTAGACACTTTAGAGTATAAAATGGCACAACCCAATGGCGAATTTTTAGGAACAGGATTTACAGATGTAAAAGAGAACAAGCTTTGGTATAAAGAGAAGTTTACATTTAATGAGTCTGGGATATATCACATAAAACTTCAACACGCCATGAGAGAGAATGGAAATATTGAAGGTGTTGATGCTTTAGAAGGTGTTACAGATATTGGATTTAGAATAGAAAACATAAACGAATAAAAAATGTCATTTTGAGTAATTTTATGTCACACTGAGAGCACGCGTGTCGCTGAAGCTTTAGCGTAAGCACACAGTTGAAGTGAAACAAGATTACATCGAAAAATAATTAATAACATCAATGGCAAAAAAGAAAAACGCAAAAGCAAACCTAGATTTTTCAAAATACGTTAAATGGTTTTGGAAATTATTCGCTGGCGGAATTTTAGCAATCATTTTTGTTTTTTTACTTGCTTCGTGGGGAGTTTTTGGTAAAATGCCTGACATTGAAGATTTACATAACCCTAAAACCAATTTAGCCAGTGAAATCATTTCAGCAGATGGTCAGTTAATAGCCAAGTACTATTTAGATGATAATCGTACTCCAGTTGATTATGACGAATTGCCAAAACATTTGGTCGATGCACTAATTGCAACAGAAGACGCTCGTTTTCATAAACACTCAGGGATTGATGCAATAGGCACATTAAGAGCTATCTTCTTTTTAGGGAAAAGAGGAGGAGCAAGTACCATTTCACAGCAGTTGTCCAGACAACTTTTTGTAGGACAGCATGCCACAAACACTTTTGAAAGGATGACCCAAAAATTTAAAGAATGGGTGATTGCAATTCGTTTAGAAGAACAGTATACCAAAGAAGAAATTATTGCACAATATTTTAATATTTACGATTTTGGGAACAATGCAGATGGCATCAGAAGTGCTGCCAGAATCTATTTTGGGAAAGAGCCAAAAAATTTAGATTTAAAAGAATCTGCCATGTTGGTTGGCATGTTTAAAAACTCTTCATTGTACAATCCTAGACCACACAGAAACCCAGAAGGTACAAGAAACAGACGTAATGTTGTGTTGGCTCAAATGGCTAAGTACGATTACATTACAAAAGAAGTAAAAGATTCACTGCAGCAAACAGAACTGGATTTAAAATACACACCAGAGTCACACAGAGAAGGCTTGGCAACCTATTTTAGGGCTTATCTTCAAGAGTTTATGAAAGAATGGGCTTCAAAAGACGAAAACAAAAAGCCTGATGGCACTAAATATAACATTTATAAAGATGGTTTAAAAATATACACAACCATCGATTCCAGAATGCAACAATATGCCGAAGACGCTGTAGCGCAGCACATGCCAAGATTACAAGCTGAGTTTTTTCATCAAAATACACCAAAACGAAATCCAACAGCACCTTTTTTAGAACTCGATAAAGATGAAATAAAGAGTTTATTGAATACAGGAATGCGACGTTCTGAGCGTTGGAGAAAAATGAAATATGATTTAGGAAAATCTGACGAAGAAATCATAGAATCTTTTGAAAAACCTATTCAAATGGATGTGTTTTCTTGGAAAGACGGCGTTTACACTGAAATAGATACTATCATGACACCAATGGATAGTATGCGTTACTACAAATCGTTTTTACGTCCTGCAATGATGGCAATGGAACCTCAAACAGGCCATGTAAAAGCTTGGGTTGGAGGCATGAATTATAAGCATTTTCAATACGATATGGTAAAACAAGGAAAGCGTCAAGTTGGCTCAACCTTTAAGCCATTTGTATATGCAACTGCAATAGACCAATTGCATTTATCGCCTTGTGACACATTGCCTCGCTCACAAATTACAATTGACGCTAATAAATATGGTAATCCAGAACCTTGGGCTCCAAGAAATGATGATGGTAATTATGAAGGATTCTTAACCTTAAAACAAGCACTAGCAAGTTCTGTAAATACAGTAACCGCAAGATTAATGGATAAAATTGGACCACAACCTGTTGTTGATTTAGCAAAGAGCTTAGGAATCGAACAAGACATTCCTCCTGTACCTTCAATTGCGCTAGGGACTCCAGATTTAAGTGTCTATGAAATGGTAGCAGCCTATTCGTCTTTCGCAAATAAAGGTGTTTACACAAAACCAGTAATGATAACGACTATTGCAGACAAAAACGGAACTATTTTATATCAGTTTGTTCCTGAAACCAAAGACGTATTGAGTGAGGAAACAGCTTATGTTACAGTAAATTTATTGCAAGGCGTAACTCAAGGAGGCTCTGGAACTAGGTTACGTCACAATTATGCTACAGACGCTGTTTATAAAGAAATAATTACTGGATATCCATATCAATTTGACAATCCAATAGCTGGTAAAACTGGAACCACTCAAAACCAAAGCGATGGCTGGTTTATGGGAATGGTGCCAAATCTTGTCACAGGAGTTTGGGTTGGTGGCGAAGATAGAGCAACACATTTTGGAAGTATCACTTATGGTCAGGGAGCTGCTATGGCATTACCAATTTGGGGTTTGTTTATGAAAAGCTGCTATGCAGATGAAACTCTTGAAGTATCTAAAAGCGAGTTTGAAAAACCTGAAAATCTATCTATCGAAATTAACTGCGACTCTTATAAAGGCAGTGGCAACAAAAACCCTTTGGAAGATGAGGTCAAAATTGATTTCTAAAACTTTTGTCATTCCTGCGACTGTGTGTCGCCTTAGCTTTAGCAGTGGCGCAAAGCAGGAATCCACAAATATTTTTATAGTATTTAATAATAATTCCTTCCCTTTTCAAGGGAAGGTGCCAAAGGCGGAAGGGTAATAACTACTAAATACAATTTTTCCTACAACATAGTTACGAAAAAACCATAATTTTAAAACATACTGTAAATCAGAGAGTTAAACTTAAAAAACCTTAAAATCTTGTCCAAATATTTTGCTATTTATCATTTTTTTTTGGCTTTATAAAGTTCGAGGCATGGTTTGGGTCATTTAAGAAGTCATCCAGATGGTGCCAAAAACAAAAATAATTGCAATTAGAACTAGCGCTAGTTTATTTTTTCTCCCTTACAAGTAATTAATAGCGTAAATAAAAAAGACTTCTTAAACCATTGACTTCTTAATTTTTTGGACTTCTTAAAAAAGACTTCTTAAACTATTTGAGTTTAACTAGTTAGTTATGCAATACAACCATTGCTACCAACAAAAATTTTAGAAATGATGAAAAAAATATTAAGTTATATTTCAATTTTTTTGTTGCTGACATCAATTAATATCAATGCCAAGACAAATGTAATTGATGACAATTTTGCACAAAGTTGTTTCTCTTTTTATCACGGTCTTTTTCATGAATATTATGGTGGAATTAATCTTGATAATGTTGCCGACTTTAATTATCTTGTAGCTCAATGTCAGGCAATGTTTGAATAACAATGACCTTTTCGTATATGAATTATAGAGCGATAAAAATAGTTTTGAGCATATTTTATTTGAGTATTATTACAAATTTATATGCACAAACAACTTATAAGGTAACTTATTATATTGCAGAGATTAAACTACAAGGTTCTATCGATAATCTTGACGAAAAAGGTAAGCATTTTACTGAACAAGTTATTGACTATTCTAAGGATGTAAACTATATTCTTATTGCTAATCAAGATGCTTCCTACTTTGAGTCGGAGGATATATTAAGAAAAGAAAACAATTCGCCTCTTGAAGATATACTATTAAGAATGGCTAAAAGGTTTACTTCATTTAATAAAAATGTTTACGCCAATCATAAGGAAGATAGTATTGTTTTTGTTAGAAATTTAGTCAATCAGGATTTTACAGTAAAAAGAGATTATTTTAATTTTAATTGGATTTTAAAAGAAGAAACAAAAAAAATATTAGGATTCGATGCGATTAAAGCGGAAGGTAATTACTTTGATCTAATAATAAATAAAAAATTAAAAGTTGAAGCTTGGTTTATACCATCAATTCCATTACAATCTGGACCTGATGTTTTTATGGGTTTACCTGGTTTAATTGCAGAAGTTAACCTAAATGGTGCTGTAGTAAAAATAAAAGATATCGTAAGTGAACAAGGTTTAGTAATAAAACTGCCTAATATAACTAAACCTCTAACCCAAAAAGAATACGAAAGTTTAATTGAGAACTTAACAAAAAAAATCAAGGATTATGCAGATAATTGAGCTTATTCTATTACAATAAAGTAATTAAAAGGTGAACAAAAAGACTTCTTTATTTTTTTGGACTTCTTAAAAAAGACTTCTTAAACTATTTAAGTTTAACTAGTTGGATGCACTATAAACCATTGCAACCAATTAAAATTTTAGAAAAGATGAAAAAAATTAAAAAAAGTATAGCCGTAATTGCGGCATTGTTGTTGATGAGTAGTGGTAGTTTACATGCAGAACCAAAAATTGCTGGTACTGAAAATTGTTTTGGAGTTGCTGTTTTTGTTTACGAAAGTGCAATAGCTGCTGGAGCAACTGAGTGGGAAGCTTTTGTTTTATCTAGTGCAGCTTTTAACACCTGCGTTGAGAATATGAAATAATTACCAGGATATCTAAAAATCTAATGGTTTTTAAATATCCTATAATTTTGATAGATTATGAAATACAATATAAGTCTTATTCTAATTTTATTTACAACCATTTCATTAGCTCAAAACCAAAAAGGGTTAAGTGTTTATTATAAAACCACTTCACTTTATGATTTAGAAGCAGTAGATGACGAAACAAAATCTAGTTCTACAAAAATGAAATATCTACTTCAAATGAAAGAAAATTTTGAAAGCATCGAGTATATTTTAAAAATTGTAGAAGGGAAGTCATTGTTTGAAACTATAAAAAAAATGGATGTTTCAAATAATACCAATCTATTACAATCTGTACAAGAAGACCAAATGTTTTATGTTGATTCTAAACAATATATTGAGGTCTTAAAAGCTTTTGGAGAAAAAATTTTAATTTCTGAAGATTCTAACCTTAGGCAATGGAATTTGACCAAAGAAAAAAAAGAGATTTTAGGTAAGCTATGTTATAAAGCAACCTTTGACGAAAAAAAAGGAGATAAAATTATAAGCATTGAAGCTTGGTTTGCACTAGATTTACCTTATCAATTCGGACCTAAAGGATATCATGGATTACCTGGGTTGATTCTTGAAGTCAAATACAATAATGTTTTAGTTTATACTGCAAATAAAATAAGTTGGAACGATGAATTATATATTGAAAAACCATCAAAAGGCAAAAAAATGTCACGCAAAGAATTTGATTCAAAAGTAAGTGGCGCAGTTGAAAACTTGAAATCAGGAAACAAGAATTAATATTTAAATTTTGTTTATAATTATATAAATGATCATACCTTTAAAAAATTTGATAACACTTTACTTAATCATTTGCTTCTCATTACTGAGCTATTCACAACAAAATGGGAAAGCCTATTATAAAAAGAAATCATCTCATAATTTTAAGCCTATTGAAAAGTCAGATAGTAGAGCAGGTTCATTGTATAAATCTGTTAACAGCTCTATTAGTGATATGGAGTTTATTCTAACATTTAACAAATCATTGGCCTTATTTGAAGACATTAAAAAGTTAGACATTGATGAGAATAGCTCTGCAGCACAATTTAATAAAGTATTTTCAGGATATAAAGGTCCTTACTACTTTAATTTTGAAATAAATAATGTAATAAGAAAACAAGGAAAATACTTAATAGAAAAAAAACTATCAGACTATAATTGGATTTTAACTAAGGAGAAAATGATTATCAATAATCTTACATGTCATAAGGCCACAACTATTGTAAAGCAACAAGGCAGAAGTGGAGAACTATTAAAACCAGCGGTAGCTTGGTATTCTCCAGATATTAACCTATCAGCTGGGCCAGACGGCTTTGGTGGTTTACCTGGGTTGATTATTCAATTGGAATTTGATAGAGTAGTCACTACCTTACAAAAGGTGGAATTTTTGGACAAACCAATTTCTATTGAACTACCCAATAAAGGGAAAAAGATGACTGAAGCAGAATTTGAAGCCTTAATGAAGGATTTAGTTGAAAATAGAGATAAATATTATAAAAACTAAATTAATCTTGAATGTAAAAAACTTTGTTTAAACCTGCTTTAATTATAATTTTACTCTTAGCTGGATTTTCTTCTTATACCCAAACCATGACTATAAGTGGCAAAGTAACAGACAGCCTGCAAACCCCATTGTCTTATGCCAACATTTTAGCCATACCAGAACAAGAAGGTATAGATATAGCTTTTGCCATTACAGACGATAATGGTTTGTACAAACTAAAACTGGAGCAACAGCAAACCTACGAGCTTACCATAAGCTATTTGGGCTTTAAGCCACAAAAACTCAATATTACAGCCACAACAAATTTGGTCAAGGATTTTGTGCTTTCAGAAAACTCAGAGCAACTTAAAACCATAGAGCTTAACTACACACCACCAGTTTCGGTAAAAAAAGACACCATAACCTATAAAGTAGATGCCTTTGTAACAGGAGAAGAACGTAAACTGCGTGAAGTCCTTAAAAAACTTCCTGGAGTAGAAGTGGATAGGGTTGGCAATGTAACAGTTCAAGGCAAGAAAGTGACCAAGGTATTGGTTGAAGACAAAACCTTTTTTACAGGCAACAGCAAATTGGCAGTAAACAACATACCAGCAGATGCTGTTGATAAGGTGGAGATATTGGACAACTACAACGAGGTTGCCATGCTCAAAGGCTTGCAGGACAGTGAAGACATGGCAATGAACATCAAGCTTAAAGAAGACAAAAAAAAGTTTGTATTTGGAGATGTTGAGGCTGGAGTTGGGATTAAAGAACGCTATGTGGTGCATCCCAACCTGTTTTACTACAGCCCAAAAACCAATGTAAACACAATCGCAGACCTCAACAATACAGGAGTTAAAAGCTTCACCTTTTCAGATTACTTAGAATTTGAAGGCGGTTTTGGAAAACTTTTAAATGATGCTAGTAGTTATTTTAGTCTATTTAATAGTGATTTTGCACACTATTTAAATAACCAAGATTTTAAAAGCAGTACCAATCAATTTGGAGCTTTCAATATAAGGCAATCGCTAAGCAATGTTACAGATATAAGTGCTTATGCTATAACTTCTAATAGTAACACGAACACACAACAGAAAACCATTAATGAATATGTGTTGGAAGACAATAGCTTTATAGAACAAAGAAGCAACATTAATGAAATAGACAATTTTTTTACAATCGGGAAACTTACTTTGGACTACGACCCAAATTACAAAACAGACTTTGCATTTAATAGTTTTGTAAAAGCGACCAATAATGACGCATTTGGCAATATTATAACTGAAAGCCCAAGCATTACTAACACTATACAAACCACAAATTCTGTTAAAGCTATTAACCTAAAGCAGAACATCAGTTTAAGTAAAAAGCTATCAAAAAACCATACAGCAACCTTAGAGGCAACACATACTTACCAAAACGACAAACCCATCACCAATTGGCTAACCAATAAGGAAATTCTACAAGGGTTGATACCTCTTGAAGATGATGTGGTCTATGATATTTTACAGACCAAAAAAGCAAAAGCTTATAACTTTAATGCTATTGTAAAGGATTATTGGGTACTCAACAATTTTAACCATGTATATACTAGCGTAGGTGTTAACGTTGCTAATAATTCTTTTTACAATAAAGATGTTCAGCAATTGAGTGATGGTACTATCAATGATTTTGCTTCTGCTGGATTTGGCAATGATTTTAATTACAAGTTTAACGATTTGTTCTTGGGCTTGGAATATAAATTCCAAATAGGTATTGCTACGTTTAAACCAGCGGTCTATGCACATTATTACCAATGGACTACCAAACAGTTTAACGATAAACAATCCTTTAACAAAACATTGTTGCTTCCACAGTTCACTTCAAAAATAGAGTTCAGCAATAGCGAAAACATAAATATAAGGTACAACCTCAATGCGAGTTTCCCAACGATTGATAGACTTGCAAATAATTTTATACTCTCTAGTTTCAATACGGTTTTTAAAGGGAATGAGCAATTGAAAAATCAGTTGTACCATACAGCATCATTGAGTTACAACAAGTTTAGCATGTTCAGGAACATAAACATCAATGCAAGCATTAGTTACAACAAAAAAGTAAAATCGTTTAAAAATGTGACTGAGCTTAATGGTATAGAGCAATTCACAACACAAACATTATTTGAAAGACCTGAACAAACCTTTGGTTTTGGAGGCATTGTTGCCAAAAAAATAAACAAGATTCGCTATAAACTAAAAACTCGCTTTAACATTTCAGATTTTTACCAAATAGTCAATGATGTCACCACTAAAAACAAGTCCAAAAGCTCGTCAACCACGATTAGTGCAGAGAGTTTTTTTAAGGATTTTCCCAATTTGGAAATTGGCTACACAAAAGATTTTAGCAACTACGAAACAGTAAATGGAGTAAACAAGTTTGAGAATGATGCTTTGTTTGCCTTCTTGCAATATGATTTTTTTAAGGACTTTATCTTCAAGGCAGATTATACCTTTGACAGTTATAAAAACAAAAGCGCCAACATAAAAAACAACTTTGATACTGCCAATGCATCACTTTTTTACCAAAAGGAAGACAATCCTTGGGGATTTGAACTTGCAGTTTCAAATCTGTTTGATGTATCTTTCAAGCAACAAAATTCTTTTTCCAGCTTTTTAATCAGTGACAGCAAAACCTTCATCTTGCCAAGAATCATCATGTTTAAATTGAGTTATAAGTTGTAGTTGATAAATTCGTAAATCAAAATTCGGTATTCGTTATAGGTTTTCGTATTTTTCAATCATTAAATTTAAGTGTAAATGATCAATAAAAAAGTAGGCAGTGTTGATGATGCTTTGCAAGGTGTAAAAAGTGGTATGACCTTTATGTTTGGAGGTTTTGGATTGAGTGGTATTGCAGAAAATTCAATAGCAAAACTTGTAGAATTAGGAATAAACAATTTAACTTGTATTAGTAATAATGCAGGCGTTGATGATTTTGGGTTAGGATTATTGTTGCATCAAAAGCAAATTAAAAAAATGATATCATCCTATGTTGGTGAAAACGATGAGTTTGAACGCCAAATGCTAAGTGGTGAATTAGATGTTGAATTAATACCTCAAGGGACTCTAGCAGAACGATGCAGAGCTGCTCAAGCTGGTTTTCCTGCCATTTATACACCTGCAGGTTTTGGTACTGAAGTCGCAGAAGGGAAAGAAACCAGAGAATTTAATGGTAAAATGTATGTGTTGGAACATGCTTTTAAAGCAGATTTTGCCTTTGTAAAAGCTTGGAAAGGTGATGCAGCAGGAAATCTAATCTTTAAAGGAACTGCCAGAAATTTCAACCCAAATATGTGTGGTGCTGCTACGATTACAGTTGCCGAGGTAGAAGAGTTGGTTCCAGTAGGAACTTTAGACCCTAACCACATTCATATTCCAGGAATTTTTGTGCAACGCATTTATCAGGGCGCTAAGTACGAAAAACGTATTGAACAAAGAACAGTAAGACAAAAGAATTAATTAATGTCAGGTTGAGCGCAGTCGAAACCTATTTTTAAAGTAGTTATTTAAATGTTAGACAAAAACGGAATAGCAAAGCGCATTGCAAAAGAAGTACAAGATGGTTACTATGTTAATTTAGGCATAGGCATACCAACCTTAGTTGCCAATTATGTAAGAGATGATATTGAAGTCGAGTTCCAAAGTGAAAATGGTGTTCTCGGAATGGGACCATTCCCTTTTGAAGGCGAAGAAGATGCAGATATTATTAATGCTGGAAAGCAAACCATAACAACTTTGCCAGGAGCTAGTTTTTTTGATTCTGCTATGAGCTTTTCAATGATTAGAGGTCAGCATGTCCATTTAACCATACTCGGAGCAATGGAAGTATCAGAAAAAGGTGATATAGCCAATTGGAAGATTCCAGGTAAGATGGTAAAAGGAATGGGAGGAGCTATGGATCTAGTTGCAAGTGCTGAGAACATTATTGTAGCCATGATGCACACCAATAAAGCTGGCGAATCTAAACTACTTAAAAAATGTTCACTTCCATTAACTGGAGTTAAATGCGTGAAAAAGATAGTCACTAACCTTGCTGTTTTAGAAGTTACAGGTAAAGGGTTTAAATTATTGGAACGCGCTCCAGGAATTTCGGTTGAAGAGATCCAAAAAGCCACAGAGGGCAAGCTTATTGTTGAAGGTACTATTCCTGAGATGGATATTTAAAAAATGAAAGGTTTTATTAAACACGTTTGCTATTTATTCCTATTGGGATCTGCTTTATCTTGTTCTTCCTCCAAAGAAGCAGTTGATCTAAAACCATTAATCGATTTTGATACAGTTCAAACGCCTTTAGTTTTAAACAATGATACTATTCTTGTAAATGAATTGAGATTTTATAAAATTCAATCTGCTTTAGATGCTATGAAACTAATGTATCTAAACTATGGAGAGTGGAATGAAAAAATTAAAGGAAGATATCAGGAAAACATTAATGAAATTATTTGGAGTAAAATAAAGTTATTGGATAGTGATGAAAACTTTACTGTAATAGCTTCAGGAACTGAAACTCTAAGCGATTATTTTGCTATCTTAATTGCTTTAGATTCTAAAAACAATGATTGTTTAGCAGATGAGCATCCTTATAAAAATGAACTATTGGAATTATTTACTTCAAAAATGAAGACGTTAGATAAAAAGAAATCTGTCTATAAGCTATTTAAATAGCAAAATGTTAAAAAAACAAGCATTTCATCGAATAATTTCGCTTTTAAGCTGATTATTTTAAAATAAGTTTCATATTAGCAGTCCCCAAATTAACCAAATTAAATAACAGATTTGCCCCAAATCTACCATGAATTTAACTTATGAAATGCCCATTGACAATTTATTACAAACTCTTAGAAATGATATTTTGGGCATTACATCTGACCATTGAAAAACAATAATTATCAGCAGATGAATGTATCAACAAATCTACCAGAACCTACTTATAGATTTAAGAAACTATTCTTAAGTCTTGAAAACACGATGAAACTTGTAAAAGACATTATGTTATTAACCAAAAAACTATTGATGCTATAACCCTTTGGGTATAGCATCAATTAATTTTTGGGTGTATGCTTTTTTAGGGTTTTCGTAAACTGAATCAGCTTCACCTTCCTCTTCAATTTTACCATTACTCATCACAAGAAGATTATCAGACATGTATTTAACCACAGCTAAGTCATGTGAAATAAATATATAAGTGAATCCGAAGTTGTCTTTCAATTCGTTCAATAAATTTAGAACCTGAGCTTGTACAGAAATATCAAGCGCAGAAACCGATTCGTCGCACACAATTAATTTAGGCTCTACTGCAATAGTTCTAGCGATTCCTATTCGCTGACGTTGTCCACCAGAAAATTCATGAGGATACCTATTAAAGTGTTCGGCAGACAAACCAACTCGTTCCAATATCTGTAGTGCTTTTGCTTTGCGTTCTTCGTTAGAACTAAATAGCTTATGTACTTTCATTGGTTCAATGATAGATTCTCCAACTGTTATTCTTGGGTTTAAAGAAGAATAAGGATCCTGAAAAATGATTTGAAGGTCTTTTCTCAGTTCTCTTATTTTTTTTGAAGGTAAATTTGTGATGTCCTCTCCTTTATATAGTATTGTTCCTGAAGTTGCCTTATCCAATTGCAGAATAGCGTTACCAAGAGTCGATTTACCACAACCTGATTCACCGACTAAACCTAAAGTTTCACCTTCATACAGTTTAAAACTCACCTTATCAACAGCTTTAAATTTTGTTGATTTTCCAAAAAAACCAGCTTTAGACACATATTCTTTTTCAAGGTTTATAATCTCTAATAAAGGAGGTTTGCTGTACAATGTTTTATGATGCTCTTTACGTTGCTCATTAGTAATTATTGTATTAGTAATAGCATTGTTTACAACATCTGAAATGGTTGGCAATTGTTTCAACCGAACATCCAAAGAGGGTTTTGAGCTTATTAAAGCTTGCGTATAAGTGTGTTTTGGGTGTTTAAAAATGTCATGAGTAGTTCCTTGCTCAACAATTTCACCTTGATACATTACCAAAATTCGATCTGCAATTTCAGAAACCAATGATAAATCATGTGATATAAATATAATAGACATGTTGTTCTCTTGCTGAAGAGTTTTGAGCAACTCAATAATCTCTTTTTGAACCGTTACATCCAATGCAGTTGTAGGCTCGTCTGCAATTAAAATTTTTGGCTTACAAGCAATAGCCATGGCAATCATAACTCGTTGTTTTTGCCCACCAGAAATTTCATGAGGGTATTTTTTATAGGTTATCTCTGGAGTTGGCAATTTTGCCTGTTCAAATAAAGAAATTACTTCTTCTTTAGCTTTGTTTTTTGATAGCGACGTGTGCTGTAAAATGATTTCCAGAACTTGCTCACCACATCGCATTGATGGGTTCAAAGAACTCATAGGTTCTTGAAAAATCATCGCGATGTCATTGCCTCTTATGGATTGAAATTCTTCAGAAGCAATTTGAGTTAAATCCTGACCAATAAAGCGTATTTCACCTGAATTTATTTTTGACACTTTTTTAGGTAACAATCCCATAATAGCAAGGGATGACACAGATTTACCGCTACCAGATTCGCCAACAATTCCAAGAATTTCATTTTTATTTAATTCATAAGAAATTCTATGAACAACTTCTTTTAATTTATGATTTGAATTAAACGAAACCGAAAGATTGTCAATTTTTAATAAAGGCTCTTTTTGCATACTTAAAATTAGACTTTTCTGACAAAAAATTACGGCTTTTCCGTAATAAAAAAAATACTTTCTGTTTTTAACCGAAAAAGCGTTAACATAATTTTTATTTTAACATTATTTTAATATTTTCATGCGGATTTAATAAAAAATCTCACAAAAAATTCACAAAAATTTAATTAACCATCAACAATTATGAGAAACAATTATTTTAAGAGTTTGTTCGTGGTAATGATTATGTTTTTTGGGTACTCAGCTTTTGGTCAAACCGAAAGGCAAAAGGAACAAATAACAAGTCGTTACGACAAGCAAAAAATCGATCAACTTTTAGTTGAATTTCAAAACAAAACGAATCAAGAAAAGCAAAGAGTCGATGCTTTGGCACAGATTAGAAACTTACAAAAACGTTTTGAAAGTAATGGAAGGCTTCTGGAATTAAAGAAAATCACTCCAGAAGGGCAACCTATTTATTTTACAACTTTTAACGTAGATGCTGCCAGATCTACTAGAACAAATCACCTAAATTCTGGAGGTTCTCTGGGCTTAAACTTAAATGGTCAGAACATGACTGCTCACGTTTGGGATGGAGGTCTTGCAAGAGCTTCACATCAAGAATATGATGGAGCTGGAGGAAGCAATAGGTTTTCTGTAGGAGATGGCACTTCAGCATTACATTATCATTCTGCTCACGTAACTGGTACTATCATGGCTTCTGGAGTTGTGGCCAACTCAAAAGGAATGGCTCCACACGCAAAAGCCATTGGTTACGATTGGAACAGTGACTTAGCTGAGGCCACAACAGCCGCTGGAAATGGAATGCTAATTTCGAATCACTCTTATGGTTATGCAACAAGAAACCCAAACACAGGACAACCATGGCTTCCAGATCATTATTTTGGAGGTTATATTGACGATTCTAGAGATTGGGATAACCTCATGTTCAATGCACCAAACTATTTAATGGTTGTGGCTGCTGGAAACGATGGTAACGATAATACAGCTAATGGTGCACCTTTAGATGGAAATTCATCATATGATAAACTTACAGGTCATTCAACATCAAAAAACAACTTAGTTGTAGCAAATGCACAGGATGCTAATATTGATGGAAATGGAAACCTAACAAGCGTGGTTATAAATAGTTCTAGTAGCGAAGGGCCAACAGACGACTATAGAATTAAGCCAGACATTACAGGAAATGGAACTAGTGTTTACTCAACTTATGAGTCTAGTGATACAGCATATAATAGTATTACGGGAACCTCAATGGCTTCGCCAAATGTTGCTGGTACATTATTGATTTTACAACAGCATGCAAATAATGTAAATGGTTCATTTATGAAAGCCTCTACCTTAAAAGGATTGGCTTTACATACAGCGGATGATGCTGGTCCTAGTGGCCCAGATGCTGTATATGGTTGGGGACTTTTGAATGCAAAAAGAGCTGCTGAAGCGATTACTGATAATGGTAACACATCTAAAATTGAAGAATTAACATTAACAAGCGGACAATCGTATCAAATTACTGTTGACTCTGATGGTGTTAATGATTTAATGGCTTCAATTTCTTGGACAGATCGCGCTGGAACTGCTAATACCATAACTAATAACAATACTCCAGTTTTAGTAAATGATTTGGATATTAGAGTAAGTAAAGGAGGAACTACATACAACCCTTGGAAATTAACTAGTATTACAACCAATGGTACAGGAGATAATAATGTAGATCCTTACGAACGTGTTGATGTTGCAAATGCAAGTGGCACATACACGATTACAGTAACTCACAAAGGATCATTAACAGGAGGTAGCCAAAACTATTCCTTAATAATTACAGGTCTTTCATCAACTCCAGTAGTTTGTAATGCAACAACTCCAACAGGATTAAATGTTGATGGATTCGGATCATCTACTGCTACCATTTCTTGGGACGCTGTCCCTGGAGCATCGTATGATGTTAGGTATCGTGAAACAGGTGGATCTTGGACAACTGTAAATGTTGGTGGAGCTTCTGCTTCATTAACCGGATTAACACCTTTAACCTCTTATGAAGTTCAAGTAAGAAGTGTTTGCCCAGATACTTCAACATCATCATATAGTGGTTCAGTTAATTTTACTACTACAGAAGTTCAACTTAACTATTGTGATTCTGCAAGTACGAATATTAATGATGAATATATTGGCAGAGTTCAGTTGAACACAATTGATAATGCTTCTGGAGGACAATTTTATACTGATTTCACTAACATTTCAACAGATTTAACAAAGAACAGTCAATACACTATTACAGTTACGCCAACTTGGACTGGAACTGTGTACAGTGAAGGCTATTCAGTTTGGATAGACTATAATAAAGATGGAGATTTTGATGATGCTGGAGAACAGGTTTGGACACAATCAGCAACTCAAACAACTCCAGTAAGTGGAAGCTTTACTGTTCCTTCTGGAGCTACTGATGGAGCTACTAGAATGAGAGTTTCTATGAGTTATAATGCAATACCTTCAGCTTGTGGTTCATTTACCTATGGAGAAGTTGAAGATTACACTGTAAACATTGGAGGAGGAACTCCAGATACTACCAAACCAGTAATTACTTTGGTAGGTGCATCAACAATCAACTTAAATCAAGGAGATACTTACAATGAACAAGGTGCAACTGCAACAGATAATGTAGATGGAAACATCACTGCAAATATTGTTATAGGTGGAGATACTGTTGACACAAATACTGTAGGCACTTATGTGGTTACCTATAATGTTAGTGATGCAGCTGGAAATGCTGCTGACGAGGTTACGAGAACAGTTAACGTAGCTGCAGTAGCAGACACAACACCTCCAGTTATTACGCTTATAGGTGCTTCAACAATTAACTTAACAGTTGGAGACACATATAATGAATTAGGAGCAACAGCAACTGATAATGTAGATGGCGATTTAACATCTAGCATTGTAATTACTGGAAATGTAAACACAGCAGTGGCTGGAACATATTCTAGATTTTATAATGTAAGCGATGCTGCTGGAAACGCTGCTTCACAAGTGACCAGAACTGTAAATGTTTCTGAGCCTTCTAGTGGATGTTCAGGCGGAATTTCTACATTCCCTTATACTGAAGGATTTGAAAATACATTAGGAGCTTGGACACAGTCAACTGCTGATGATATAGACTGGACAGTTGATGCTAATGGAACACCATCAAGTAATACTGGACCAGGTTCGGCTTCACAAGGTAGTTATTACATTTATGTTGAAGCTTCCAGTCCTAATTACCCAAGCAAAAGAGCGATACTTAATTCTCCTTGTTTTGATTTAAGCGGAATGACATCACCTACATTTGATTTTGACTATCACATGTATGGCGCTTCAGATATGGGAACAATTGACTTAGAAGCAAGTACTGATGAAGGCGATACTTGGACAAGTATCTGGAACGAATCTGGAAACAAAGGCAACCAATGGAATTCAGCAAGTGTTGATTTAAGTGCTTATGCTGGAGGAACCGTTCAGTTAAGATTCAACAGATTTGTTGGCAGCACATGGCAAGCAGATATTGCTATTGATAATATTAACCTTTCAGAGCCAGCTGCACCAACTTGTAGTGATGGTATTCAAAATGGAGACGAAACTGGAGTAGATTGTGGAGGTTCTTCATGTGCACCATGTCAAACAGGAAGTGTTGTTATTCATCAAGGATTCTTTGAGGCTGGTTGGGACAACTGGGTAGATGGAGGAAGTGATGCTGCACGTTATTCTGGAGCTAACTCTTATGAAGGGTCTTATTCTATTAGATTAAGAGATAACACTTCAACCTCAACAATGACACTATCAAATGTTGATGTGTCTCCTTATACTCAGGTTGAGGTAGAGTTCTATTTCTACCCTTGGAGTATGGAAAATGGAGAGGATTTCTGGCTGCAATATAATGATGGTTCAGGATTTACAACTGTTGCTGCTTATGCTGCAGGAACAAGTTTTAACAATGGATCATTCTATGTGGCAACAGTAACGTTAGATGCTGCAACGTATAACTTGGTGTCTAACGCTGGATTTAGATTCCGTTGTGATGCAAGTGGTAATTCAGATTATATTTATATAGATCAAGTGACCATTACTGGAATTACAAACGGAACTAGTTCTGACAACACGATTACATCTTTAGGAGGAGGTTATACAATCACTTCAACTGAAAATGGAAATGACAAAGAATTCTCAATTTATCCGAATCCAGTTTCTGGAAATATATTGAATGTAAAACTGTTAGATGATGCAGCTGTTTCTTACAGAGTGATTAACATGATTGGACAAACAGTACTTTCAGGAGAATTAAAGGATCAACAAATAAATGTTGAAAGCTTAAAATCTGGAATGTATTTTATTGAAATAAATGATGGTGAAGAAATTATGACAAAGAAATTTATCAGACGTTAACCACTAACCAAACATGAATTGAAAAGTCCAGATGCAACATCTGGACTTTTTTATATATGAATTATTTCATCGGCTGTTAAAATAGCATCACCTCGCAAACGCAAAAAAATTTGTGCAACAGCAATAGTATCTTTTTCACAGTAATTGATGATTCTATCAATGTTTTTTTCGTTGTAATAAACGCTATATACTTCGCTACCATCAATGTCATCTTTTGGCGAAGGGATTCCTAATACATTAGTCAATAACTTTAACGAGGTATAGGTTTTATAATCACCAAACTTCCATAAATCAAGTGTGTCTAAATGAGGAACTTCCCAAGGTTTTTTACCAAAAAGGTTTAGTTTATATGGCAATTCTATATTGTGAATAATCATTCGTCGCGCTATATAAGGAAAATCAAATTCTTTACCATTATGAGCACACAGCAAATGTTTGGCTTGACTAAAATGTGAGATGATGAGGTTTTTAAAATCTTTTAATATTTTAACTTCATCACCATAAAAAGAGGTAACTCTAAAATTCCTGATATCTCCTTGATTAGAAAAATAACCGACCGAAATACAGACTATTTTACCAAATTCTGCCCAAATACCTGCACGTTCATAAAAGGCTTCAGCAGTAACATCATCTTTGCGTTGGTATTGCGATTTGTGTTCCCAAAGTGCTTGTTTTGTTTCGTCTAAGTCTGAGAAATATTGTGTTTCCGGAACCGTTTCAATATCAAGAAACAAGATGTTCTCTAAATTTAGTTTTGAAATCATTTCTAGTAAAGTTATTTCATTATAAAGCTAAGGAAATAAAATTTAAAACTGAAATCTTACCTTTTGCTATTCAGCATTTTATATGCTTCATCAATATAAACTGAAATATCTTTCGTAAAAGTTGGCTCTCCTTCATCAGAGGATTTTTGGTGGCCTAAACGAACAATAATTACATTGTCTTCTGGTTGTACGATAACATACTGTCCTAAGTGGCCACGCATCATAAAAAACGATTTTTCATTTTGTTCTTTAAGCCACCAACCATAACCATATTCTGGACTTTCATTAAAACGAGGTGTAACAGATTTTACAACGAAAGTAGAATCTAATAATTGTTGTCCATTCCATTTGCCATAATCTTTATATAATTTTCCAAAACGCGCAAAATCTTTAGCGTTACTTGATATACAGCAAAATGCTTTTGCTAGTTTATTGTCATCGTCATCTAATTGCCAAAGTGCATCATTAGTTGCTCCCATAGGTTTCCAGAAATTTTCAGACAAATAATTTGCAAGAGGTTTTTCAGTTGCTTTTTGAATTATCATACCAAGTAGAGCTGTACTGCCACTTAAATATTTATAGGTAACTCCTGGAGTTTCGGTGATTTCTTGATTTAGAATAACTTCGGCTAAGTCGTCATCATAATTTGATCGAGCTGTTACAGAAAACGGACTTGTATAACTTTCTACCCAATCTAATCCTGAAGCCATTGATGCTAAATCACCAACAGTCGTTTTTGCGTATTTATATTTTGGGTAGAAATCACTAATAGGTTGGTCTAAGCTTTTAATATGGCCATCCATAATGGCTTTTCCTAGCATTGCTGAAGTAATGCTTTTTGCCATTGAAAAAGAATTGGTTTTGGAGTTCTCATTAAAACCATCATAATAATTTTCAAACCAAATGCTGTCGTTTTTTATTATAACAAATGCTATTGTTCCCCAATCTTTGTTTGAAGTAGAAAGAACTTCTGTTTCTTTTACTTTATTATAGTCTTTATGATTTGGCCAAGGTTCAGGGTTATTGCTTTTTTCAATGATGGCATTTTCAAAATAGGGATAGTCATCAATAAAAGCAGTGTTATGTCCAGTAAAATAGACTATCCTCACACCTTTTAAAATATAATTATAATCAAAAACATAAGTGACCAATATTAATAATCCGAAAGGAATAACTATCCATTTTAGGAGTTTTTTCAGGAATTTCATAAAGTGTTTAACTTGTTTTATTAAAATAAAGATTGTTGTTTATAAGGATTTTCATGTTCCAATAACCATTGTTTTCTGTGTAAGCCTCCTGCATAACCAGTTAAACTGCCATCACTTCCAATGACTCTATGACAAGGCACAATGATCCAAAGTGGATTTTTACCATTTGCACTTGCAACAGCTCTAATGGCTTTCACATCACCTAATTCTTTTGAAAGTTCCAAATAAGAAGTTGTTTTCCCATAAGGAATAGTGAGTAATTTATCCCAAACACGTTTTTGAAAATCGGTTCCTTCTGGGTTTAAATTTAAACTGAATATTTTACGCTCTCCTTTAAAATATTCGTTAAGTTGGCTTACAGCATCGTCTAAAACTTCCGGAATTGTACTTGATACTGCAACATCGTTGTTTAAAACAGTGAGTGAAGAAACACCATTTTCATCGCCTTCTAGTTTGGCGAATCCTAAAGGAGTATTTACAATGCAATGTTCCATTACTCTTCGGACTCATCTTCAATTAAACCTAAACGTTTTGCTCTTGTTTCCCAGCTTTTTCTAGCTAATAGCTGTAAGTCTGCAACATTGTCGCTTTCATCCATAATTTCAAGACCTAAAAGTGTTTCAATAACATCTTCCATAGTTACTAAACCACTTACAGAGCCATATTCATCAACCACTAAGGCCATGTGATTTTTGCTCTCAACCAATTCTTCAAAAAGTTTTGGAATTGGCATGTTTCTATTAACAATGATAATGTTTCGCTTAACGTCTGATAGTTTTTTATGACCATTATCAAAAGCCATTTCTTTAAACACATCATCTTTTAAAACTAATCCTGTGATATTGTCTGGAGTATCTGTAAAAATAGGGATTCTGGAAAAACGAATATTGTGATATTGATTGAAAAACTCTTCTATTGTCATGGTTTCTATTTCAGTGGTCATAACCGTTCTAGGTGTCATTACATCTTTTGCTTGAACATCTTTAAAATTCAATAAATTTTTAATGACTTTACTTTCTGATTCTTGAAAAACACCTTCTTCATGAGCCATATCTGTCATGGCATGAAAATCTTCACGGCTCAAAACACTTCCATGGTGTCCTTTGCCTCCAATAAGTTTTGTGGTAAGTTGTAACAACCATAAAATCCCTGTCCATTTTAATGGAAAAATTAGAATATATAAAGCACTTGTTGTGAAATGTGCTAACTGCTTCCAATAAGTGGCTCCTATAGTTTTTGGGATAATTTCTGAAGCGACCAAGATTAAAATGGTCATAATCGTTGAAACCAAACCAACCATAATGTCTTCAGTAAAATTAATACCTAATATTTTCCGTGTTGTAGTTCCATAAATATCAGCATAAGCAGCTTTTGCCTGCACACCAACTAAAATAGCACCAACAGTATGTGCAATAGTATTAAGTGTTAAAATCGCAATAAGTGGTTTGTCAACGTCTTTTTTTAGGTTTTCCAAATCTTCAGCATAAGGCTTATTTTCTTGCTTTTTTATATTGATAAATGTTGGTGTTACACTTAGCAAAACAGCTTCTAGAATAGAGCACAGGAAGGAAAAGAAAATAGAGATTATTGCGTAAAAAATAAGTAAACTCATAGTGTGCCTTTAGGGTTTCAAAATTACTAATTATTTGTCAATTTTTCTTCAGAATTTGGGCTTGTATAAAATACTTGTTGCAATTTGGGACGAACATTCAAATTATAAATGTTTCGGTGGGTTCTGCTTGGATACACACGGTTTGATAAAAAGATAAATACCAGTTCATGTTCTGGGTCAGCCCAAACAAATGTCCCAGTGAACCCTGAATGTCCAAAACTTGTTGGACTAACTTGCGGTGCAGGATAAGCTTCTTTAATGCTTAAAGTATCGTTGCCAATAATTGGTTTATCAAAACCTAAACCTCTTCTATTTTCATTTTCAGGATATTGAATTTTTATAAACTCATCAACTGTTGATGGTTTAAAATATTGTTTCCCATTATAAGTGCCTTTTTGAACTAGCATTTGCATGTACTTAGCCATATCTAAAGCAGTTGCAAACAGTCCTGCATTACCAGATACACCTCCTAAAAGTGCCGCATTTTCATCATGAACATAGCCTTTTACATAGTCGTTTCTAAAAAGTGAATCTAATTCTGTTGGCACTATATTGTTTTTAAAGTTTTTATTAAGCGGATTATAACCAAGAACTTCACAACCTAATGGTTTATAAAAACTATTATTGAGATAGTCTTCATAGTTTTCACCAGTAATATTTTCAATAAGTGTTGGATAAATTAATGATGCCAACCCTGAATATACATAGGTTTTTTCCTCACTAACCTTAGAACGTTTAATTTTTCTGAATACTTTTCTGTTAAATCTATTTTTCACATAGATATTGTTATAGACCTTGTTTGAATAACGTTTTTGGCTTGTGTTTTTAATAAAGCGATTTTTAGGTTTTCCTTTTCTTAGCACATCACTTAAAAACACGATATAGGGATTCATTCCTGATTGATGCGCCAAGAGTTCACGAAGTGTTATATCTTTTTTGTCCTTACGATTTTTCCATGATTTCCAATAGGTGCTAAAAGGTACATCTAGGCTTAGTTTACCTTCTTCATAAAGTTTCATGAGTGCTGGTAAAGGACCAGTTATTTTTGTTACCGAAGCAAGGTCATACACATCATCTTTGGCTACTTTTTGAATACTATCATACGTATGAAAGCCATAGGTTTTATGAAAAATGATTTTTCCTTTTTTTGCCACAAGTAATTGTGCGCCAGGAAATGCTTTTTGAGCAATAGCATCACTCATAATGGAATCAACATTGGTTTCAATGTATATTGAATTTAACCCAACAGATTCAGGAGTGTCATAAACTAATTGAGCTGACACAAGGTCTCCAATTAAGAATGAAACAAAAACAAGTAATAGATTTTTATGCATTTTCAAGAAAATAAATCTTCTTGAAAGTTAAGAAATTAATTTAATCACATCTTTGGAAAAATAACTGGCAATAACATCTGCTCCAGCTCTTTTAATAGCTGTGATTTGTTCTAGCATAACAGCGTCGTGATTTAGCCATCCTTTCTCAGCAGCAGCTTTAATCATGGCATATTCACCTGAAACTTGATATACAGCCACAGGAACTTCTATTATATTTTTTATATCACGAACAATGTCCAAATAAGCAATGCCTGGTTTTACCATCACAATGTCTGCACCTTCATTAATATCCATTTCGGTTTCACGAATAGCTTCAAAACGATTGGCATAATCCATTTGATATGTTTTTTTATCTTTTGGGATATCGACCATATCTACTGGAGCAGAATCTAGTGCATCACGAAAAGGGCCGTAAAATGCAGAGGCATACTTAGCAGAATAACTCATAATTCCTGTATCAATAAAACCTTCATTTTCCAAAGCTTCGCGAATGGTTAAAATGCGACCATCCATCATATCACTTGGTGCTACAAAATTAGCACCTGCCTGTGCATGGGAAATACTCATTTCTGCTAAAACATTTGCAGTGTCATCATTAATGATTTTTCCGTTAGCAATAATACCATCATGTCCATAAGAAGAGTAAGGATCTAGTGCTACATCTGTCATTACTAACATATCAGGGCAAACATTTTTAACCGTTTTTATGGCACGTTGCATTAATCCGTTTGGATTTAGAGCCTCAGTACCTTTATTGTCTTTTAAATTATCAGGCACTTTAACAAATAACAATACCGATTTTAAACCTAGCTTCCATAATTCTTTTACCTCGTTTTCGAGTATATCAAGACTATATCTAAAATAATTTGGCATTGAAGGAATTTCTTGTTTTACACCTTTACCTTCAACCACAAATAATGGAACTAAAAAATCGTTTGGTGTAATTATGGTTTCACGAACTAAACTTCTAATAGCTTCGTTGGTTCTTAATCGTCTATTTCTTCTTAATGGAAACATCATTATATCCAGTTTTTAGGTTCTTTTAATACGTTTAATAATTTTTCTTCTTGAGTCCCAGTTTCAGGATGGTGGTCATAAACCCATTGCACATGAGGTGGTAAGCTCATTAAAATACTTTCGATGCGTCCGTTTGTTTTTAAACCGAAAAGGGTGCCTTTATCGTGTACTAAATTAAATTCTACATAGCGTCCGCGTCGAATTTCTTGCCAATTGCGTTGTGCTGTTGTGTAAGGCATGTCTTTTCTGCGTTCTACAATAGGTATGTAAGCTTCTAAAAAACTGTTACCAACTTCGGTAACAAAGTTGTACCATTTTTGCATACTCATGTCGTTGGAGGCTTTGCAATAATCAAAAAACAAACCACCAATTCCGCGAGCTTCATTTCTGTGAGTGTTATAAAAGTATTCGTCGCAACGTTTTTTATAGATTGGATAAAATTCTGGATGATGTTTATCACACGCTGTTTTACAAACTTGATGAAAGTGTTTAGCATCTTCTTCAAACAAATAATAAGGTGTTAAATCTTGTCCACCTCCAAACCAACTATCTGCAATATGTCCTTGTTCATCATACATTTCAAAATAACGCCAATTAGCATGAACAGTTGGCACCATAGGGTTTTTAGGGTGCAGCACCAAACTTAAACCACAGGCAAAAAAGTTGGCATCTTTTACACCAAAATGCTTGCGCATAGTATCTGGTAATTCACCATGAACAGCAGATATATTAACACCTCCTTTTTCAAAAACGGTTCCGTTTTCGATAACGCGAGTTCGTCCACCTCCACCTTCTGAGCGTTTCCAGATGTCTTCTCGAAAAGTTGCCTTCCCATCAATAGCTTCTAATTTGGAGGTGATAGTATCTTGTAAATTCTGTATATATTGATAGAATTTATCCTTCATGTTTTGCTTTTAATAATTTTACTGTTTCGGTTGAGGCAGCAGTTACTGATAGAGGCAACACGAGAATAACTCCAATGATGGGAATTAACAAAAACAGCATAAATACTATGCCGTTTCCAATAGCGATACCTCGATGTTTTCTAACAAACGAAATGCTTTCTTTATATTTAAAATGACGTTCCAATGTATAATCCATATTTCCAAATCCAGCGTAATAGGCTTGAATAAAGAACAATAATAACGAAGTGAACCAACCAATAATAGGAATTAAACTCATAATAAGAATCACTACAGTTAACCAAAGTTCCATAAATAAATTTCGAATGTTTATTCTAATACCTCGCCATAGCTGCGATTGAAAAGAGGTATTGCGATGTTGATGAACTAAATTAGAATTTTCATCAAGTAAATAGGCTTCTATTTTCTCGGATACAGGACTCATAAAAGGTGCAGATAAGGCCATGATAATATGCTTGTATAATACGAGACCTAGAACTATAATGATGAGCCCTCCGAAAATTTCACTAATGGTTGTAAAAGTTTCTTTTCCCCATTCCCAAACCCAAATTTTGGATATTAATTGACCAATATTATCGGAAAAACCGTAAGCCGACACACCAATAACGATGGCAGTTATAAGGCTAATAAGCATAGGGATTATAAAATACTTCCATAGTTTGAGTTTAGTGATTAACTCAAAAGCTCCAGCGTATGCTTTAACTCCTATGAAAACATCTTTAAGCATTGTATTCTTTTACAGCGTCTATGAAGGCTTTGGCATTATCTAATGGAATATTTGGTAAAATTCCATGACCTAAATTTACAATGTATTTATCTTTTCCAAATTCATCAATCATTTTGTGCACCATTTTTTTAATTTCTGATGGTGGCGAAAACAAACGTGTTGGATCAAAATTACCCTGTAATGTAATATTTCCACCTGTTAAATAACGAGCATTTTTTGGTGAGCATGTCCAATCAACACCTAAAGCTGAGGCATTGGATTTTGCCATCTCACCTAAAGCAAACCAACAACCTTTTCCAAAAGCTATAACAGGAGCGTAGTCTTTTAAAGCTTCAATAATTTGATTGATGTATTGCCACGAAAATTCTTTATAATCGGTTGGAGAGAGCATGCCTCCCCATGAATCAAAAACTTGAACAGCATTACAACCTGCTTTTACTTTTTCTTTTAAATAAGCGATTGTAGTATCTGTTATTTTTTGAAGTAATTGATGAGCAGCAATTGGGTTTGTAAAACAAAATTCTTTGGCTTTATCAAAGTTTTTACTCCCTTGTCCTTGCACACAATAACATAAAATTGTCCAAGGAGAACCTGCAAAACCAATTAACGGAATTTCGTTGTTTAGTTTTTCTTTAGTTGCTTTTATAGCTTGATAAACATAATCTAATGCTATAGTTACATCAGGAACAATTACATTATCAACATCTTTTTGAGAGCGAACAGGATTAGGTAAATAAGGCCCAAAATTAGGCTTCATTTCTACTTCAATATTCATGGCTTGAGGAATTACCAAAATATCACTGAACAATATTGCAGCATCCATTCCGTATCTACGAATAGGTTGAACCGTTATTTCACTTGCCAATTCTGGTGTTTGACAGCGTGTAAAGAAATCGTACTTTGCTTTAATTTCCATGAATTCAGGTAAATAACGTCCTGCTTGACGCATCATCCAAACAGGAGGACGGTTAACGGTTTCACCTTTTAATGCTCTTAAAAATAAATCGTTTTTTATACCTGAAGAAGCAGGTGTCTTTTTAGTTATATTACTCATTTCTTATATCACTCTGCAAGCGCAGGATTTTTTTAAATATTCTAAATTAAAATCAAAAATTTCTGCTTAAACAGAAATATAATGCTCATTAACTAACTCTATCACACTTTCTACTGTAGGTACTTTTGCTACTCTCACATCTTTGAAATGTTTTTTGGCCTCAGTGGCTGTAGTTTCTCCAATACAAAAAGCAATTTTATCGGCATTGTTTTCTTTTAAATAACTTTGAACTGTTGATGGACTGTAAAACATAATACCTTCAACAGAGTCTTTAACTTTTTCGCAATCATATTTTGTTTGATAAGCTTCAACTTCATTTACTTTAATGTTGTTGTCATTCAAAATAGTTGGTAAATCATCTAATCGTAAATCACTACAAAAGTAAGTTACTTTGCTACCATCAATATATTCTACTAGGTGTTCAGCTAAAGCTTTTGCGTTTTTTTCAGCGTGTTTTACAGGGCCAATTCTTTTTTCAACTAGACGTTTTGTACGGCGACCAACGCAGTATATATTTTTGAATTGTAATTCTATAGCCGAAAAATTATGAAGTAAGGCTTCAACTGAGTTTTTACTTGTAATAATAACGTTTTCAATTGGGTTACGAACCACTTGAGGTTTAATTCTGTTTAGACTTATTTTGATAAAATCAGAACTTTCGGCAACTACTTTCTCATTAAACAATAAGATTTGGTCTTTTGTTAAGTTTTTAGTAGAGTAAATATTGGTTGGTATTGAACTACGCTTAATGGTGTCCATCAAGCTTTTACCACCACGTTCAATAATATAGTCTGCGCAAAATGCAGCAATAGTATCATGTTTATCTAAGCGCTCAACACGATTTACTTCAATTTTTTTGCTTCCATCAGGGCTTAAAAGAATGCCTTTGAAGTGAACTTCTTTTTCTTCTCCTACTTCTTTAATTAGGGCTAATGCTCCAATAGGCGCAGTACAACCGCCTTCTAATAGGTTTAAAAACTTGCGCTCTATGTTAATGCATATTTCGGTTTCCACATGGTTTAGCTCTTTACAAATATCTCTTATTTCTTTGTCTTCTTCCAAAGCTGTAACCATAATAGCACCTTGCGCTGGTGCAGGAATCATCCAATCTAAATTAATGGAGTTTTCGGGTTTTATACCAAGCCTACCTAATCCAGCAGCTGCAAAAATCGCAGCATTCCAATCCTCATTATCGTCTAGTTTTTGTAATCGTGTATTGACATTGCCTCGTATATCAACTACTGAATGAGATGGGTATCTATTAAGCCACTGCGCTCGACGTCGTAAACTTCCAGTAGCAATAATAGCATTGCGTTGCGATAGAAACTCTTCGTTATTTTTAAACACTAAAAGATCTTTAATGTTTCCACGTTTTAAAACAGCAGCTTGTACTATGCCTTTAGGCATTAATGTTGGGACGTCTTTTGAGGAGTGTACTGCAATATCAATGTCATGATTTAACATAGCAATATCTAACGTTCTGGTAAAAATTCCAGTAATACCAAGTTCGTATAATGGTTTGTTTTGAACCAAATCTCCTGTAGATTTTACTGGAACAATTTCGGTTTTATAACCTAATTTTTCCAGCATTTGCCGTACAGTGTTGGCTTGCCATAGTGCTAATTGACTATCGCGTGTACCAATTCTAATTATTTTAGACATGTTTCAGTGATTCTTCTAATTGAAAAACTTTTTTTATGAGCTCTAAGCTTTCATCAGTAGTGCAATTTTCATCTTTTAAATGATGTGCGAAGTGATTAGTAATTTTTTGAATGATGTTATTACTAATAATTTCGGCTTGAGCTTCGTCAAAGTTAGGTAATTTTTTGCGTTGCGAATCAAACTCAGCTATTTTAAAATCGTTGAGCTTACTTTTAAGAGCTTTAATGGTTGGTGCAAATTTTCTAGTTTCTAGCCACTGGTTAAATTCACCTTTTACATCTTCAATAATTTGTTCGGCTTTTGGGATGTCTAGTTTCCTGTTTTCTAATGTAGAATCTGTTATTTTGGATAAGTAATCAAGATGCACTAATGTCACATTCTTTAAATCGGAAACATTGGCATCAACATTTTTTGGTATTGATAAATCTAGAATTAACAGAGGTTTTTTATTTTGTAATATAGCCTTGTTAACCGTTGGTTGTTGTGCTCCTGTGGCAACTATTAATATATCCGAATTGGCTATTTCTTCTTGTAAATCTGAATAGTCTTTTACCACCAAATTAAACTTTCCTGCAATAGCTTCAGCTTTGTTTTTCGTTCTATTAATTAGTGTTATGTGCTCATTTTTTGTATGCTTTACCAAATTTTCACAAGTATTTCTGCCTATTTTTCCAGTACCAAAAAGTAAGATGTTTTTTTCTGAAACATTGCTTACTTCATTCAATATATATTGCACTGAGGCAAAAGATACTGAAGTTGCTCCTGATGAAATACTTGTTTCTGTTTTTATGCGCTTGCTTGCTTGAATCACTGCATTTACCAAACGTTCTAAAAATGCGTTAAGCAACCCTTCTTTTTTAGAATTTATCGCACTTTTCTTAAGTTGGCTTATAATTTCAAAATCTCCAAGAATTTGGCTATCTAATCCAGAGCCAACACGGAACATATGTGAAATGGCATCTCTGTTTTTATAGACATAAGCAACTTCTTGGAATTCTTCAACTGTTCCTTTTGTGTTTTCACATAACAACTTGATAAGTTGATAAGGATGTTGAGCGAAACCAAAAATTTCGGTCCTGTTACATGTTGAAGTAACTATTAAACTTTCGATACCTTCTGCTTTTGCTTGTTGAATGAGATTTTGAGTTGCATTTTCATCAAGGCTAAAGTGACCACGAATTTTGGCATCAGCTTTCTTGTAGCTTAAACCAATAGCGTAGAAAGAATTATTTTTTGAAATATTGTATTGCTCCATGAACCTGACTAGGATTATTACAAAGCAAAAATAGAATGCTTATGACTAAAAAAATAACGCTCAAAGAACTTAAAGTGTCGTTAGTGGTTTTTTATACATATTTTTTATTATAATATGATTTTTATCATATTTTTGCAGCCATATCAGGGTTTTTAAACCATATTGTTTAGAACTATTCTAAATAAGAATCATTACATGAAGGAAAAAGATAACATAAAAAATGTCGCTAAAAGTACTTTTACTGAAACAAAAATAGAAGATGGTTTTTTTGTTTTAATGTGCCAAAACGATAATACTGCAATTGAAACAGTTGAGCGTGAAATAGATACAAGTTTTATTCAATTTCATTTTTGTATTAAGGGTAAGGCTGCATTTCAATTTAACAACGGAAATTACACCTTAGATATTAATGAGCAGACTTCTTTGCTCTTATATAATCCACAGCGTAATTTACCGATTCATCTAGATATGGAACCAAATTCCTCATTGGTTTCTATTTTAATTTCAATCAAGAAATTCCATGGTTTGTTTTCAGAAGAAGCCAACTACATTTCTTTTTTAAATAATGAGAATAAAGATAAAAAATACTATAAAGACGGAATAATATCTCCATCCTCAGCTATTGTTTTAAATCAACTAGTCAATTATAATTTAAACCAGTCAATAAAAAATATTTATTTTAAGGGTAAAGCCTATGAGTTGTTAAGCTTGTATTTTAACAGAAGCGAAGATGCCAATATTGAACAATGCCCTTTTCTGGTGGATGAATCTAACGTTATAAAAATTAGAAAAGCCAAAGATATTATTGTAGCTCGAATGGCTGAACCTCCGAGTTTGCAAGAGTTAGCAGATGAAATAGAATTGAGTTTAAAAAAATTAAAAGAAGGGTTCAAGCAAATTTATGGCGATTCTGTGTTTAGTTTTTTGTTTGATTATAAAATGGAGGTAGCACGAAAATTATTAGAAGCTGGCAATCACAATGTTAATGAAGTAGGATTAAAAGTTGGCTATAGTACAGCAAGCCATTTTATTGCAGCTTTCAAAAAAAAATATGGAACCACGCCAAAAAAATATTTGATGTCATTATCATCATAAAAGTATGAAAGGAATATTATTAGTAAATCTTGGGTCACCAGATAGCCCAGAACCTAAAGATGTTAAAAAATATCTAGGCGAATTTTTAATGGACGAACGCGTAATAGACGTTCCGCTTTGGGCTAGAAATCTATTGGTAAAAGGCATAATTTTAAATACACGACCGAAAGCCTCGGCGGCAGCTTACAAAAAAATATGGTGGGAAGAAGGTTCTCCACTTATTGTAATCTCAGAAAGATTGCAAAGAAAAATCCAAAAACAGGTAAAAGTTCCTGTAGCTTTAGCCATGCGCTATGGAAGTATGACCATAAAAAAAGGCATGCAAGAATTGGTTGATAAAGGGGTTAATGAAATCCTAATTTTCCCTTTATATCCTCAATTTGCCATGGCAACTACCGAAACTATTTTGGTGTTAGCCGAAGAGATTCAAAAAGAACACTTTCCTCAAATAAAATTAGACTCCGTTAAAGCATTTTACAATAAGCCAGATTATATAGAGGTACTTTCAAACAGTATTGAAAAGCATCTGGATGGAAAAAATTATGATCATTTATTATTCTCTTACCATGGAGTCCCTGAAAGACATATTAAGAAACGTGATATAACCAAATCACATTGTAAAATTGACGGAAGTTGTTGTGCAACACCCTCAAAAGCACATGAGTTTTGCTATAGACATCAATGTCTTGAAGTAACTCGATTGGTTGCAGAGCATCTTCAGCTCAAAGAAAACAACTATTCTTCTTCATTTCAATCAAGACTAGGATTTGACCCTTGGCTACAACCATACACAGATAGAACCATTGAGCGACTAGGAAAAGAAGGCATAAAAAACATGGCAATAGTAACACCTGCTTTTGTAAGCGATTGTTTAGAAACTTTAGAAGAAATTGCTATGGAAGGCCAAGAAATTTTTTATGAGGTTGGTGGCAATCAATTTACAACAATACCCTGTTTAAACGATGACCAGGAATTTGTTGACTTGTTGTCAAATTGGATTAATAGCTGGATAAATTAATAGTTAAAATTTAGAAGAAATCGCAAGTAATAAGAATTTATTATTACTTTTATTAGTTCATAACCAAACCAACAAAATAATGCGATTATCAACTATTATTTCGGCAATTTTTCTATTGCTGATAAGTCACACACAAATCAATGCACAAACCATAAACGAAGATCAATATGATGCTTTAGAGTATCGATTGGTTGGGCCATTTAGAGGTGGCAGAAGTGCAGCAGTTACAGGAGTCCCAAACCAGCCAAACTTATTCTATTTTGGAGCAACAGGAGGCGGAATATGGAAAACCACTGATGGAGGAAGAACCTGGGAAAATATTTCTGATGGCTACTTTGGAGGAAGTATTGGAGCCATTACAGTTTCAAAAAGTGATCACAATGTCATTTATGTAGGAGGTGGCGAAAAAACCGTAAGAGGAAATGTATCTTCAGGATATGGTATGTGGAAAAGTGAAGATGCTGGTAAAACTTGGACATCATTAGGATTGGAAAAATCACGACATATCCCAAGAATAGCTGTACATCCAACAGACCATAATACTGTTTATGCTGGTGTAATGGGCAACTTATATAAACCAACACAAGAACGTGGTGTTTATAAAAGTACTGATGGAGGAAAAACCTGGAGAAAAACATTATTTGCTAACGAACATGCAGGTGTTGTTGATTTACAGATGGACCCAACAAATCCAAGAATTTTATACGCTTCAACATGGCGAATCAACAGAACACCATACAGCTTAAATTCAGGAGGAGAAGGCTCGGCGCTTTGGAAAAGTACAGATAGTGGTGAAACTTGGAAAGAGATTTCAAAAAACAAAGGTTTTGCAAAAGATACTTTAGGAATTATAGGCGTAACAGTTTCTCCCGTTAACAATCAACGTGTTTGGGCTATTGTTGAAAACAAAGATAATGGAGGCTTATACCGAAGTGATGATGGAGGCGAAACTTGGGCACATATAAATGATGAAAGAAAACTACGTCAACGTGCTTGGTACTATACAAGAGTTTATGCAGACACAAAAGATGTAGATCAAGTTTATGTATTAAATGTACAATATCACAAAAGTACAGATGGAGGCAAAACATTCAGCACTCATGGAGCTCCTCATGGTGACCATCATGATTTATGGATAGCTCCAGAAGATTCAAACCGAATGGTTATTGGAGATGATGGTGGAGCGCAAGTAACTTATGATGGAGGCGAAACCTGGAGCACCTATCACAACCAACCAACATCTCAGTTTTATAGGGTAACCACAGATAATCACTTTCCATATAGAATTTATGTAGCACAACAAGACAACTCTGCAATAAGAATAGCGCACAGAACAGACGGTTACTCAATTGATGAAGCCGATTGGGAAGATACAGCTGGAGGCGAATCTGCTCACATAGCTGTAGATCCTAAAAACGATGATATAGTGTATGGTGGAAGTTATGACGGATTTTTAACAAGAGTGAACCACGAGAAAGGAACCGTTAGAGCCGTAAACGTATGGCCAGACAACCCTATGGGAGCAGGAGCTGAGGCGATGAAATATCGTTTCCAATGGAATTTTCCAATCATATTTTCAAGGCACGACCCAAACAAACTCTATACCTTTTCAAACCATGTGCATGTTACAGAAAATGAAGGGCAATCCTGGAAAATTATAAGTCCTGACTTAACCAGAAACGATCCTGAAAAATTAAAATCATCTGGTGGACCAATCACACAAGATAATACTTCAGTTGAGTATTACTGTACCATTTTTGCAGCCAACGAATCACCTTTACAAGAAGGTTTACTTTGGGTAGGAAGTGACGATGGTTTGGTACACATAACTAGAAATGGTGGCGAATCATGGGAAAACGTTACTCCAAAAGGAATGCCTGAATGGATGATGATTAACAGTATTGAGCCAAGTGCTTTTGACGCAGGAACGTGTTACATTGCAGGCACAAAGTATAAAACGGGTGATTTCGCACCTTATTTATACAAAACAACCGATTATGGCAAGACCTGGACAAAAATAACAAACGGCATAGCTGAAGAACATTTTACAAGAGTAGTTCGTGAAGACCCAAAACAAAAAGGCTTATTATATGCAGGAACAGAAACAGGAATGTATATTTCTTTCAACGATGGGAAAAACTGGAAACCGTTCCAATTAAACTTGCCAATCGTTCCAATTACAGATTTAACCATTAAAGACAATAACTTAATTGTGGCAACCCAAGGAAGAAGCCTTTGGATGATTGATGATTTAACCGTTTTACATCAGCTTTATAACAAGGATGCATCAAAAAATATTTTGTTCAAGCCAAAAGACACTTACAGAATGAGAGGTGGAAGTTTTAAAGGAAGTAAAACATCTGGAACCAACCATCCAAATGGAGTAATGACTTATTTCAATCTGAAAGATTATGATGAAAAAGATGAAGTGTCGTTAACTTATTTTGACACCAAAGGAGACACTATTAAGACCTTTAGCACCAAAGACAAGAAAAACAACTTAAAAGTTAAAAAAGGAACCAATCAATTTGTATGGAACATGGTTTATGATGGAGCTCAAGGGTTTCCTGGTATGATTTTATGGTGGGCAAGCTTGCAAGGACCAAGCGCAGTTCCTGGTAATTATAAAGTTGCACTTAATGTTAATGGCGAAACCCAAACATCAACTTTTACCATTTTAGCAGACCCTAGAAGTGAAAGTACTTTGGCTGACATGAAAAATCAGTTTGAGTTTATAAAGGATGTAAACAAAACAATGGATGATGCGCATAAATCTATTAAGAAAATAAGAAGCATCAACGAAAAACTCTCTGCGTTTCAAGCACAATATAAAGACAATGAAGATGTAAAAGATTTGGTTGAAAAGTCAAAAATGCTACAAGAGAAATTTTCAGAAATTGAAAAGGCACTTTATCAAACAAAGAACAGAAGTGGTCAAGATCCTTTAAATTTCCCAATTAAATTAACCAATAAATTAGGTCATTTAAATTCTTTAGTAAGCATGGGAGATTTTGCTCCTACAGAACAGGACATTGCTGTTAAAAATGAACTAACAAAAGCCATTAACACACAACTATCTGCTTTTAACACGTTGGTTGACAATGAAATTAAAGCTTTTAACGCAGCCTTTAACGCTAAAAACCTAAACTATTTGATTGTTGAAGATTAATGGAGTTTTACAACTATATAAAATCACTACATCTCATTTTTGTAATTACGTGGTTTGCTGGATTGTTTTATATTCCTAGATTGTTTATATATCAAATTGAAGCCTATAACAAGCGCTCTCCCGAAAAAGAAATTTTGGGAGAGCAGCTTAAATTAATGGCAAAACGCTTATGGTTTATAATAACCTGGCCCTCAGCAATATTAGCAGTTGTTTTTGCGGTTTGGTTACTTATTTTACAACCTTCATGGTTAAGCCAAGGTTGGATGCACATTAAACTTTTATTTGTTATTTTACTTATTTTATATCACTTAAAAACGCATCAGTATTTTCTTCAATTACAAAAGGACTATATTCGCTATTCATCTAATTTTATGAGAATCTGGAACGAAGGCGCAACACTTTTCTTGTTTGCCATCGTATTTTTAGCCATCCTAAAAAATAGCATTAATTGGATTTTTGGAGTCCTAGGTATTGTTCTTTTAGCTGTCATGCTAATGTTAGCAATCCGTTTATATAAAAGAATCAGAGAAAAGAATCCCAATGCATAGATATGGCTTGATAATTGTTATATTTATGTGATAAATTTTATGAATGGCTTCAAACAAACTGTCTTTACGTTCGCGTATTTTTGTATACATGATTTTACTGGTTTTAGTGGCTTCAGTACTTATTGCTGCTGTAACTTTATATCAGTATAACGAACAATCCAAAGATTACCACAAACAGCGTTTAGAGCGTAAAGAAGCACAACTACTTTCAAGCATAGATTATGTTATAAGAAGTACGACTTGGCCAAGAGAGACAGAGTATTTACCGCTTATCTTCAAAGACAAAATTTATGAAATAGCTGATAATCTTAGTGTAGAATTCAATATTTATGATCTTGGCGGAACATTAGTGAAAAGCTCAAAACCTAGTTTTGAAAACGATAGTCTTGTTACATGTATGCCAGCAGAAATTCTAAACAACTTGATGAATAGTATAGAAAAACGTCATGTTGAAACGAATGAAACATTAGGAGGTGATTTTAGATCATCGTATACCATTTTCACAGATTTCAAATCAAAGCCCTTAGGTATATTAAATGTACCTTATTTTGAAGATGACTCCTTCAATGATGATGAACTGAAAGAGTTTTTGGTTCGTTTAGGGTATGCTTATTTTGTAATGCTATTGGTTGCTATAGCCTTTGCCTATTTTGTGTCTAGATACATAACCAGATCGCTAAAAACCATTAGTGATAAAATGAGTGAAACACGTTTAGAAAAACGCAACCAAAAAATCGAACTAAAAGGAGCAAGCGAAGAAGTTTCAGTGTTGGTAGAATCGTATAATAGTATGATTGACGAACTTGAAGAATCTGCTGTTAAACTAGCAAGAAGCGAGCGTGAACAAGCATGGCGCGAAATGGCAAAACAGGTAGCTCATGAAATTAAAAACCCATTAACTCCAATGCGTTTGAGTGTGCAGAGTTTTCAGCGAAAATTCGATCCAAAAGATCCAGATGCTCGTCAAAAAGTAGATGAATATAGCAAAACACTCATCCAGCAAATCGATACCATGAGTTCTATTGCTTCGGCATTTTCAAATTTTGCAAAAATGCCAGCTCAGAAAAACGAAACCCTTAACGTGGTTGAGGTAGTCGATTTGGCTTTGGATATTTTTACAGAAGATTATTTGACCTTTAAATGTGATAAAGAAGAAATTATAGCCAAACTTGATCGTACGCAATTAATCCGAGTGATTACCAATTTGGTGAAAAACGCTATTCAAGCCATTTCTCATGTTGATGATCCTAAAGTTGACATAGAACTTAAAGATGATAATGAAAATGTGATAATTACAGTTAGTGATAATGGTCATGGTATTACAGAGGAAAATAAACACAGAGTTTTTGAACCTAAGTTCACCACTAAAACAAGCGGAATGGGATTAGGTCTGGCAATGATTAAAAAGATTATTGAAACTTATAACGGAAGTATTACTTTTACATCAAAAGTTGGCGAAGGCTCTACTTTTAAAGTAACACTTCCAAAAGGATAATAAATTTAACAACATGAAGTACAAAAATATACTTACAGCTACCAACAATGGCATTGCAACCATAACCATCAATAGACCTAGTAAACTTAATGCTTTAAACATTGAAACTATTGATGAATTGCACCATGCCTTAAATATTTCAGACAAAGATAAATCCATAAAAGTTATTGTCGTTACAGGAAGTGGAGACAAAGCTTTTGTTGCTGGAGCAGATATTAGCGAGTTTGCCGATTTTGATATTGAAGAAGGCAAGGAACTTGCTGCCAATGGACAAGATGTATTGTTCAATTTTATTGAAAACCTTTCAACTCCAGTTATCGCTGCTGTAAACGGTTTTGCGCTTGGAGGCGGATTGGAACTTGCTATGGCTTGTCATTTTAGAGTAGCAAGTGATAATGCTAAAATGGGACTTCCGGAAGTCTCATTGGGTGTTATTCCAGGTTATGGTGGCACACAACGTTTACCACAATTGGTAGGTAAAGGTCGCGCCATGGAAATGATTATGACCGCTGGAATGATTGATGCCAATACTGCTAAAGAATACGGTTTAGTAAACCATGTCACTACGCAAGAAGAACTGCTGCCTTTAGCCGAAAAAATAGCGAGTAAAATCATGCGAAATTCTACAGTCGCCATTGCTGCTGCCATAAAAGCCATAAATGCCAATTTTAAAGATGGCAAAGATGGTTACCAAGTAGAAATTAAGCAATTTGGTAAATGTTTTGGCACTGACGATTTTCATGAAGGAACTACGGCTTTTTTAGAAAAGCGCAAAGCTGAGTTTCCAGGAAAGTAGAAGTCTTAGTTCTGTAAGACCTTGTCTGTATTCATGAATTTAGAGAAATTCCTTTCTGTTTTTTTCTAATATTTAGGTATATTTAGGTATGATTATTGTTAACAATTAATACAAAATCAGCCAATTATGGGGAAAGCTATTGCTTTAATATACTTTTTGACAATTAGTATTCCATCATTCTCACAAAACGATATTACAATTGCTGGCTACATTTATGACAGCGAGACCAAACAATCCTTAGCTTATGTAAATATTGGTTTTGTTGAAAAAGCAGTTGGAACGGTTAGTGATGAAGGAGGCTATTTTCAATTGAGTTATAGTTCAACAAAAATAAGCTTGGATGATTTATTACAAATTAGCTCTATTGGTTATCAAACCTTAAAAATAAAAGCATCGGAGTTTTATGCTCAACTTAGTAAAAGCAACAAAATTTATCTAAAACCACAAGCATACAATCTGGATGAAGTTGTTATTGGGAATGACAAACGCAAGAATCTCATAGTTGGCTCTTCTAAAACCAAAGAGAATTCCATGGGTTATTGGCTCAATAAAGAAGCTTTAGGTGGAGAAATCGCTACAAAAATCAATATCAAACATAAAAATTCCAGACTTGAAGATTTACGTTTTCAGGTTGTAAAAAACAACTCAGGCAGCATCAAAATACGCGTTAATATCTATGAGGAAGTCAACGGCATGCCTGATAAAAATTTAGTTAAAGAAAACATTCTTCATACCATATCTAAACCTTTTGGCGAGGAGATTATAGACTTAAAACCCTATAACATTGTGGTCAATGACAATATCATTGTGTCTATAGAACTCATTAAAGTGTATGGTACTTATGTGGATTTTGAAGTGGCAACCTCTCGTTACAATGGTACTGCATACACACGTCACCTTAGCCAAGATGCTTGGAAGCGCTACGACGAAGAGCTGATGGCTTTTAGTTTAAAAACATCATATCCAGACAAGAAAAACAATGAAAAAGATATTGAGAGAACATTGCCAGAGCGCATCACTTTATATTGGGACACTTCTTTATCCATGCAAGGCAGAGCAATTGATAGTGAGTTAGAGTTGCTTGAAGATTATTTAAAGAAGGTAAAAAACACAAGTGTTGAGGTTATAACATTCAGCTCTAAAATTTCAGAGCGTAAGGTATTTGACATCTCCAGAGGGAAGAGTGATGATTTAATGTCCTTTTTAAGAAACTCTAATTATGATGGAGCCACTAGCTACTCAGATATTTTAGAGGAAAACACGTTTGATGCAAAAGCCATTTTAGTATTTACAGATGGCAACTCACAACTTAAACCTTTAAAACAGTTGGTCTATGTGCCTGCTTTTTACATCAATACTTCTGAAAAGGCCAATAAAGAGCTATTGCAAAAACAAGCTAATTATGGAGAAGGTCATTTTATAGATTTACTGCAAACTAGTAGAAAAGATGCTTTAAATTTTATGTTTAATGAAATAGACGACGAAGCCGATTATACTGAAATAGACACCAAAGAATCCAACACCATTTATGGCAAGATTACAAGCGACTCCTTGATTATTCAAGGCGCAAAAATCAATGTTAAGAACAGTTATGTACAAACCATTTCAGATGCAGAAGGGAATTATAACATACAAGCTTCGGAAGATGATATTCTACAAGTGAGTGCATTAGGTATGCTTCCAAAAGAAGTGTTGGTGAGTAACAAGCAAAATATAAACATTAACCTAAAACCAGATGGACAGCTTTTAGACGAAGTTTTGTTGAGAGCTAAAGCAAAAAAGGAAATTGTGATAACGCCTTATGGAAAAAAAGATATAAACTCTGTTGCTTACTCAGCAAGTGAAATTTCAAATAAAGACATAAATGCATCACACCAAACACTAGACCAATTAGTGGCAAAATTACCAGGAACAATAGTTTCAGGAATTGGAGATAGAAAAAGGTATACATTTCTTGTCAATACTTTTGCCACAACAGGAACTTCAAACATAGACCCAAATCCAGTAATTGTAATTGATGATGTGATGTATTCTCAAGCAGATGGCTTAGACAAATTACCTCCAATTGATTTACAAACCATTGTTAGTATTAAGGCTATTAAATCAGTTGTCGGCACTAATAGATATGGTTCAATGGGAGCTTATGGTGCTATTGAAATTAGAACCAATGCATCTGCGCTTTCTGAAACAAAAAAGCCAATTAATAAACCCTCAGCACTAGCCCAAGGCAATGATTATCTTGATGAAGGCATATCTTTTTTTGAAGACAACAAAGAGCCATCAAAATTTATAAAGCAACTTAGTGTTGCAGCGACATTTGAAGAAGCAAAAAACATGTATTACAGACAAAAGAATCAAATGAAAGTTATGCCAACTTCTTATGTTATTGAAGCCTCTGAGTATTTTGAAAAATGGGATAAAGATTTTGCTTACAATGTGCTGTCAAACATCGCAGAGCTTGCCTACAACAATCCCAAAGCATTATTATCACTTGCTTATAAGCTTGATGAATTAAAATACTATGAACAAGCCAAATACATTTACGAGCGTATTGCAGAGTTAAGACCAAAGGATGCTCAGTCACATAGGAATTTAGCTCAGATTTATGAAAAAACTAAAGCTTATGATAAAGCATTACAGTTGTACAAGTTGATGTTGAGCAACAGTATTGAAGGCGTTGATTTTAGTGCCATAGAACAGGTTATTGCCAATGAGTTCTCTAGATTTTTAGCCCATAACAGAACTAAGATTGATGTTTCAGATATACCATCAGATTATTTAAATGCCAAGTTCAAGTACGACCAACGTATTGTGTTTGAGTGGAACGAACCCAACACAGAGTTTGAACTGCAATTTGTAAACCCATTGAAAAAGTTTTACAGATGGTCGCACACTCAATTAGAAAACCAAGCACGAATGATGGATGAAATCAATAATGGTTATGCCATTGAAGAATACATTATTGATGATGCTGAACCTGGCGAGTGGATCATAAATATTGAAAACTTAACTAACGAAACCAACTCCATAAATCCAACCTATTTAAAGTACACAGCTTATAAAAACTATGGTTTACCAAACGAAACACAAACTGTAAAAGTTGTAAAGCTTAATGATTGTAAACCTAAAGTAACTTTTGATAAGTTTTTGAATCAATAAAACCCTCCATTGTTAATAACCCAAAATTCCTTTAACAGTTTCCAGTTATAATATTAATTAACTTAGAGTGCTACTTAAACGTATCCACTCAATTTTTTAATATGAATAACTCCAAGTCTACCATAAAAGGACGAGGTGCACAACTAAATGTACCTAATCGTTTCTTCCAATTAAGCCACGAACAGCGTGACGATTTTCTGGAATTTTGCCATAAAGAAGGCGAGCAGCCAGACAAAAATAAAACACTCTACCTTCCTGTATTCCCAAAAACCATCGTGAATAAAGTAACAAGTCCTGATGTAGGTATGATGTACTCCATGAATCCTTATCAAGGCTGCGAACATGGTTGTGTGTACTGCTATGCGAGAAACAGTCATGAGTTTTGGGGTTTTAGCGCAGGTCTCGATTTTGAACGACGCATTTTAGTAAAAAAAGACGCTCCAAAATTATTGGAGCAATTACTTAAAAAGAAAAGCTGGAAGGCTCATACAATTGTACTCTCTGGAAATACAGATTGTTACCAACCAGCCGAAAAGCAATTTGAAATTACAAGACAATGTTTAGAGGTGTTTTTAAAGTACAAACATCCTGTTGGTATCATTACCAAAAATGCATTGATTTTACGTGATTTAGATATTCTTAAAGAGCTGAGCAAAGATGATTTAGTTGGTGTAAATATGTCTATTACTTCATTATCTGAAGAAACACGTCGCATTTTAGAACCACGAACAACAACCATTAAAAAACGCTTAGAAACGGTTAAGGAATTATCAGAAAACGAAATTCCTGTCAATGTGATGTTAGCACCTATTATTCCCTCAATTAATAGTCATGAAATTTTACCTATGGCAAAAGCAGTTTCAGAAGCTGGAGCTTTAAGTATTGCACATACTATTGTACGACTAAATGGAGCAATTGGCGAAATTTTTTCGGATTGGATTCGTAAAACATTACCAGATAAAGCAGATAAAGTATTGCATCAAATTGAAAACTGCCATGGAGGTACTTTAAACGAAAGTCGCTTTGGAATTAGAATGCGAGGCGAAGGACAAATTGCGAAGCAAATAAATGATTTGGTGCATTTGGCAAGACGTAAATACTTTAAAGGAAAACAAATGCCAAGATTAAATACTGAGCTTCATGAACAGTATAAGGATGGTCAGATGAGGTTATTTTAGAAAGTAAAACTTTTCGTCAGTTTGAGTGTCAAATTTTTATTTGATGTATCGAAAACAAGAAAAGTTAAAAAACTAAGACTTCTCGATAATAAATTCTTTCAGAATTTCACTCGAAGTGACATTATAAATTTTTTTCAAACACGATTTTAGTTTGACCAATACTATTGGTGTAAATACTTTTAATATCAAATCCACTTTTCAAGTTTAAGATCATCATCGGTTTAAAACGATTCATGGATTTGGTTCTTATTTTTACGTATCCTTTTTCTCTAACCCTTTTTTCTTGTAATTGAGCAAGCTGTTTAGCAATACCATGGTTTCTTTGTTCTGGCAAAACACCTCCAATCCAACTATAAAAAGTTGTGTCACTATAACGATAGCCAATTTTATAACCTACAAGTTGATTTTGGTCATAACAAAGCACAATGAGTAAGTCTTCTTTTTCATGGATTCGGTTCATAAAGAAATCTAATTTATAATCATCAAATATGGACTTGTAAACAATCAAAATGCTTTCAAGTAATTCTTTTGATGGAACGCCTTCTACTATTTTAAAAGTAAACTTATCGTTTTCCATCCCATTCAGCATAAAATTGGTCGAGGTATTGCTCCATAAATTGATGACGTTGTTTGGCGATGCGTTTCCCTGTTTTAGTGTTCATTTTGTCTGAAAGTAGGAGTAATTTTTCATAAAAATGATTAATAGTTGGCGCTGCTGAGGTTTTATATTCTTCTTTGGTCATGTTCAAATTGGGTTTTATAGATGGGTCAAATAGTTTTCTGTTTTTAAAACCACCATAATTAAAACAACGCGCTACTCCAATGGCACCAATGGCATCCAATCGGTCAGCATCTTGAACAACACTCAATTCTGGAGAGGTAAATGCTTCTCCTTTTTCAAGGGATTTGTTGAAAGATATGTTTTCAATAATATTAATAACATGCTCAATCACTAAACTATCTACATTGTGCTTAAACAAAAATTCACGAGCCATTTTTGGACCAATGGTATCGTCACCATTATGAAATTTGCTGTCTGCAATATCATGTAGTAAAGCTCCTAAAGCAACTACAAATTCATCAACTTTTTCTCCTTTAGAAATCAGTAAGGCATTATTATAAACCCTTAATGTATGAAACCAATCATGACCACCTTCAGCATCTTTTAAAGTGATCCTCACGTAATTTTTAGTAGCTTCTATGATGTTTTTATTTGTCATAATTAATGTCATTTATTATGGTTTGTTCAACCTGTTTTGCCAAATCATGTGGTTTATTTGAATTAACAGGAATTGGCTCATGTACTTTAAATTTTATATGAGCTCCTAGTCCCATTGGAAATTTACCATAACGCAACGTTTTCCACGAATCATTAATAGAAACAGGAACAACAAGAGCATTAGGTATTTGATTAAAAAGCGTAATCAAACCTTTGGTTTTAAAAGGTTTTGGCTTCCCTGTTTTGCTTCGTGTTCCTTCAGGAAAAATAACAGCAGCCCAGTTATTTTTGTTTACTCGTTGCGCAAAATCTTCAATGGCTTTTATAGATTCAACAGGCTTTTTTCTATCAATCAATACCGAACCTCCATGTCGTAAATTATATGATACACTTGGAATACCTTTACCTAATTCCTTTTTACTTATAAATTTAGGATGATGTTTTCTCATGTACCACATTAAAGGCGAAATATCATACATGCTTTGATGATTGGCAACAATAATTAAAGGCTGATTTGTATTAATTTTATAAGGATTGCTGAACGAAAATCGAGTTCCTAAAATATTCAAGCAGCGCATCAACCAAAACTGCAAACAAATGACGACGCCTTTATGTGCTTGGTAACCGAGTACATTAAAAGCAAACCATTGTATAGGATGAAAAACTATGAGCGTCAGGAAAAAGAAAAACGCATAAACAACAGTCAAAGGATATGCCAACAATTTAATCATGTTGTAAAAGTAATTTAATGACCATAAAGCACAAAAAAACCACGAGAGTTTCGTGGTTTATTTTTCTTCGTCATTGCGAACAAAGTGAAGCAATCTCATGAATAGAGCTTTAATTAAAAAGATTACCGCGTCACTCAGTTCCTCGTAATGACTGTGTTTTTTTAGCAATGCGTATTGTAGGCATCAACAAGGTTATTGGCAATCATTTCAGCTGGACGACCTTCAATATGATGACGCTCTAACATGTGCACTAATTCTCCATCTTTAAACAATGCCATACAAGGTGAACTTGGTGGAAACGGAATCATAAATTCACGAGCTTTATCGGTTGCTTCTCTATCAACACCTGCAAAAACCGTTACTAAATGGTCTGGACGCTTAGCGTTTTGTAAACTTTGTCTAGCTCCTGGACGCGCATTTGCTGCGGCACAACCACAAACTGAGTTTACAACCACTAAGGTTGTTCCTTGTTTTGCTATAGCAGCTTCAACCGCTTCAGCTGTATGTAATTCTTCGAAACCTACTTTAGTTAGATCTTCTCGCATTGGTTTTACTAATTCTGCTGGATACATATTTTTAATTTTAAGAATTATTATTTTTAGATTGCAAAGATACCAATTGTGTAACAATTTCTTGATGCTATCTACTAACAAATAGTATATTTGGTTATAATTAAAATCTATTACTTACATGAGTTTTTCAAAATGGATTGGAGCTTCGCTAGGTTGGTCGTTTGGAGGACCAATTGGAGCCATAATAGGATTAGCATTAGGCAGTTTTATTGATGCAATGACTGATGGTAAAGGCAGTCCTTTATTGGGTGAACGACAAACAGGAAGAAGACCAAATTATAGAACTGCACGAAACCATGAGAGAAGTGAACGACCTAAAACCAAATCAGGCGATTTTGAAGTTAGTTTATTAATTCTGGCATCTATCATCATAAAAGCAGACGATAAACAAGACCAAAGAGAACTGGATTTTGTTCGCCAACAGTTTACAAGTATGTACGGAAAAGAACGTGCAAACCATGCCTTTAAACTTTTTAAAAATATAAGGAAACAGAATATTTCCACACGACAGGTTTGCGATCAAATACGCCAAATGATGGACCATCCATCACGCCTGCAACTCCTTCATTTTTTATTTGGTATTGCCAAAGCCGATACGCAGGTTACTGAAAACGAAATAAGACAGATTTATACCATTTCAGGATATTTAGGCATTAGCTCCAAAGACTTTGAAAGCATCAAAGCCATGTTTTACAACAGTAGGGATAATGCGTACAAGGTTTTAGAAATTGACAAGTCCGCAACAGTTGATGAAATTAAATCAGCCTATAGAAAAATGGCAAAAAAATACCACCCAGATCGCGTGATACATTTAGGTGAAGAACATCAAAAGGGCGCTGAAGAGAAGTTTAGACAAGTACAAGAAGCCTATGAGCAGTTGCAGAAAGAAAGAGGTTTTTGATTACATTTGAATTATGGATGAAAAGCAAAGATTGTTATTATTAACAAAGGCAAAAAAATTCTTCAAAGATGAAATTGTAGAAGCACACATCAAAGTTGGTTGCAAAAAAGCAAGTCAGCTTAAAAACTATAATGTTAACCCTTTTTTATTTAAGTACTTAGCCAACTTTTTAAGAGGTGATGGTAATTCAAGAAGTATAGCAGAGGCATTGGTTTTGCCTAGGGTTTTAGGCTCCTCCATTAACACATCTTTTGGCATGAGAGTTCAAAAATTAATAAGTGAACTTTTTGAAGGATTTGGCTCTACAACACCTGGAATTGATATTGAATTTGTTGATGCCATTGATGGAAATAAAAAATATTGTCAGCTTAAATCTGGTCCAAACACCATTAATTTTGATGATGTTAAAACTATTAATGACCATTTTAAAGGAACAATTAATTTAGCAAGAACCAATAATTTGGGCATTGGGATAAATGATATGATTGTTGGTGTAATCTATGGAGAAGCATCAGAATTAAGTTCACATTACAAAAAGATAAATGAAAAATATCCTGTAATTATTGGCAAAGAATTTTGGTATAGATTAACAGGCAAAGAAGATTTTTACTACGACCTAATTGATGCTGTTGGTGAGGTAGCTCTTGAGGTGGATGGTTCAAAAGTTTTAGCTCAGACCATAGACACTTTGTCTAAAGAAATCGAAGCTAAATTTTCTTGATTATTAGTATAATATACGTTCAAAAACTTGACCAAAGAATAACCTATTTCTTTAGCTAAATTAACCGGAACTGCATTTCCAATTTGTTTGTATTGTTGAGAAATAGAACCATTAAATTCCCAATCATCAGGAAACGTTTGAATCCTTGCATATTCTCTAACAGTAAAAGGTCTGGTTTCTTCTGGATGACAACGTTCAGTTTGTTTTTGAGCTGGACTACAAGTTAATGTTAAACAAGGCTCATCCCAACCAATTCGTCTAGCCATTCCTGTTTTACCGCCTCCTAAATAAAAACTTTTTTGCATGTATTCTTTTTGGATCTCCAATGGTAAATCTCTCCAATAACCTTTTTGAGGGACTAAATCTAAAACCTCTTTTTTATGTTTAGGATATTCAGATCCTTTAGATTTTGGAACATCAGAGTCAAATAACTTCCCTTTTTTTAGAGCATCACTTAAATTATAAACGTCATCATATGGCAAAGGATAATTGTATTTTAAATCAATGTCTTTTCTAACACCAACCAAAATTAAGCGCTCTCTTTTTTGAGGAACGTTATAATTTATAGCTTTTAAAACTTGAACAGGAGTGACAACATCATAACCAATTTCATCTAAAACCGAAATCATACCTTCAAGGGTTTTACCTTTTTCATGACTCAATAAACCTTTTACATTTTCACCAATACATATTTTAGGTTTAACCTCATTTACAACCCTAGCAAATTCATAAAATAGAGTGCCTCTTGTGTCATTCAAACCTAATTTTTTTCCAGCATAACTAAAAGCTTGACAAGGAAAACCTCCAGTCACTATGTCAACACTATTTTCATATTTTGAAAAATCATAGTTTTTGATATCGCCTTCAAGCACATTCCAATTTGGTCTGTTTTGCCTTAAAGTTTTACAAGCCCATCTATCAATCTCATTTAAAGCAACACATTTAAGTCCAGCTTTTTCTAGACCTAAAGCAAGCCCACCAGCTCCAGCAAATAATTCTAATACTGAGTAATCGTTATTAGGTTTTTCAAAGTTTCCTTTAAATTGATTTCCGTTGATATATTCATTAAACTTTGGAAACAGTTCCAACTGCTCTTTTCTGTATATTCTATAATTGCTAATTGGTTCTCTAGTGGCTGGTAATTTTCCAGAATTATCCCAACGTCTTAACGTTTCAGAATTTTTTTGAAGAATTTCAGACACTTCAGAAATAGAATAATAATCTTTAATAACCATATTACACAACATTATACATGGTTACAAATATAAATTTAAAATTCAATTTATCAAACAACGATTAATTTAATATTTTAGTCTTGACTAAAAATATTTTTACCCTTACATAAATATCACTATATTTGTAGCTTAAAATTTGAGTTTTGGTTACATTATCAGAAGAAAACTATTTAAAAGCCATTTATCATTTAGGCAATCAAGGTGATAACACTGTGAGTACGAATGCTATTGCTGAACAAATAGAAGCAAAGGCATCATCGGTGACAGACATGGTAAAAAAATTAGCCGATAAACAGTTGGCTAACTACATAAAATATCAAGGTGTTAGTTTAACCGAAGAAGGTCGCTTAACTGCTAGAACTGTAATTAGAAAACACCGATTATGGGAAACATTTTTGGTAAAAAAACTAAATTTTTCTTGGCACGAAGTTCATGACATTGCCGAACAATTAGAACATATCAAGTCCGAAAAATTAATAGATAAATTAGACGATTTTTTAGACAACCCAACGCATGATCCTCATGGTGACCCCATTCCAGATAAACATGGCAATTACACCAAAATAAAAAGTAAAAGCATTTTAGAGATTAAACCAGGAAATCAAGGTGTGTTAACAAGTGTAAAAGATTCATCTAAAGCATTTTTAAAGTATTTAAACAAAAATGAATTGGCTCTAGGCGACTCCATTAAAGTGGTTGATTTTGAACCTTTTGACGAATCATTTACCATTGAAACCAAGACTAAAACCATAACCATTTCAAAAAATGTTGCCAAAAACCTGTGTTTAAGTATTTAAGATGAACAATTACAACCCAATATCAGCACTTATCATCTTTTTTGGCATTGCCATTTTGTTGTTTTTGTTATTCAGACCAACAAAAGGTTGGTTTTGGTTGCTTCAAAAGAATTTTAAAAGCAATGAAAAAATCATTATTGAAGACATTTTAAAACAACTGTATCATTTTGAAAATTCAGGAAATAAAGTAGATACCAAAACGCTGGTTGAAGTCTTAAATTTTAAAAACAAAAAGATTGTTGAAGCCATAAAAAAAATGTCTATCAATGACTTAATATATTTTGATAAAGATGCTTTAAAACTTACCGAAGAAGGTTACGAATACGCGTTGCGAATTATTAGAGTGCATCGTCTTTGGGAGCGCTATTTAGCTGATAAAACAGGGTTTCATAAAAATGAATGGCACGATAGAGCCGAACGAATGGAACATATATTAAGCCATGACGAAACCAATAAACTAGCGTCCCAACTTGGGAACCCAAAATACGACCCTCATGGCGACCCAATACCTACAAAAACAGGAAAAATTGCTGAAGTTGAAGGTGTAGAATTACCATTATTATCTGTAAACTCTATTGCTCGAATCACACATATTGAAGATGAACCAGAAGTGATTTACAAACAAATACTTGCTGAAAATATCCATATAGGGTCTTTAATTAAAGTGGTTGAAAACAACAATACACGTATTGTATTTCAATCGGAAGGCGAAGAGTTTGTATTAGCACCAATTGTGGCTTCAAACCTTACAGTACTGCCAATAGAAAAGGAAGTCGTGATAGAAGATAATATTGCTCGACTATCTGGTTTACAAGAAGATGAAGAAGCCGAAATTATTGGAATTTCTAAAGAAAGTAGAGGTGAAAGCAGACGACGTTTATTGGATTTAGGATTTGTAAAAGGCTCTAAAATAAAAATAGATTTATTAAATCCTTTAGGCGAACCTCATGCCTATTTGGTAAAAGGCACATCGATTGCATTGCGTAAAGATCAAGCTTCAAAAATTCTTATTAAAAAATTAGAACATGCAAACTAAAGTTGTAAATAGTGCTTGCGAAAACTGTGCACATTTTAATGCCGAGGGCTTAAAAAAACTAGGAATAAATACCGAGAATTTTGATTTTGTTGTGGCTTTGGCAGGCAATCCAAACACAGGAAAAAGCACAGTATTTAATGCCTTAACAGGATTACGCCAACACACTGGAAATTGGCCTGGAAAAACAGTGACCAGAGCAGAAGGTGGTTTTCAGTATAACGAGCAAAAGTATAAACTGGTGGATTTACCAGGAACGTATTCGTTGTTATCCACTTCAACTGATGAGGAAGTTGCAAGGGATTTTTTACTCTTTGGAAGACCAGATGTTACCGTTATTGTAGCTGATGCCAATAGGTTGGAACGCAACTTAAACTTAGTGCTTCAAATTTTGGAAATCACAGACAAAGCTGTGTTGTGCCTCAACCTTATGGACGAAGCGAAACGCAACAATATTGTTATTGACCAAAGAACTTTGGCAAGGGATTTAGGCATTCCAGTTGTTGCTACAAGTGCAAGATATAAAGAAGGGATTCCAGAACTTATTCAAACTATTTCTGAAGTAGCTAATGGTACGATTGTATGTAAACCACATCGTATAAAAAATGTACCACCAAATATTGAAAAAGCGGTCAAAAAACTAAGCGCTGAAATTGAAAAAGAATTTCCGGGAATAGCCAATAGCAGATGGATTGCGTTTAGGTTGTTGGAAGGTGATTCACAAATTATTGAAGCCTTAAAAACAGGAGAATTAGCGTAATTATGAGCAAAAATAACATCGACCATATTATAGAACTATCAAACGAATTGCGTTGGCAAATTGGCGACGATTTCCATGATAATTTAACCGAAGGCATTTACGCTGATGCGGCCAATATTGTAAAGGGTAGTGTACAAACTGAAACAGGAAAAAACCGTTTTCGTTTAGATTCAAAAATCGATAAAATTGTTACGAGCAAAACCTTTGGATTTCCTATCATGTTTCTCATTTTAGGTGTGGTTTTATGGCTAACCATAATTGGTGCTAATTACCCTTCATCAATGTTAGCTAATTTGTTGTTGGACACCATTCATCCAGCATTAAAAAGTGGCGCATCAAGTATTGGAATGCCTTGGTGGCTCGATGGGTTTTTAATTGATGGCGTTTATTTAGCAGTGGCTTGGGTAATTGCGGTAATGTTGCCTCCAATGGCCATTTTCTTTCCGTTGTTTACTCTATTAGAAGATTTTGGTTATTTACCACGAGTGGCATTTAATTTAGATAGCTTATTTAAAAAATCTGGAGCTCATGGTAAGCAAGCATTAACGATGAGTATGGGATTTGGCTGTAATGCTGCTGGAGTTGTAGCTACAAGAATTATTGATAGCCCAAGGGAACGACTAATAGCAATAATCACAAATAATTTTTCATTATGTAATGGACGTTGGCCAACACAAATATTAATTGCTACTATTTTTATTGGAGCAGTAGTGCCTTCATCGTTTTCAAGTGTCGCTGCTTTATTATCAGTCATTGGAATTGCAGTTTTAGGGATGGCCTTTATGTTTTTAACGTCTTGGGCTTTATCAAAAACTGTTTTAAAAGGTGAAGTGTCAACCTTTAACTTGGAGTTGCCACCATATAGACCTCCACGTTTCTGGAGAACATTGTATACTTCTTTAATTGATAGAACCTTAATTGTTTTATGGAGAGCTATTGTTTTTGCAGCACCTGCAGGAGCAGTCATTTGGTTGATTTCAAATATTTATGTTGGAGATACTAGTATTGCTGTATGGCTCATTGAGTCGTTTGATGGCTTTGGCTGGTTATTGGGATTAAATGGTGTTATTTTATTGGCTTATATCGTGGCAATTCCAGCAAATGAAATAGTAATTCCTACTATTTTAATGCTGACAGTCATGGCAACTGGAATTGCTGGAGGAGAAGGTGCTGGAGTGATGTTTGAACTCGATTCAATGGATGCTACAGGAGATATTTTAAGAGCTGGTGGTTGGACCTTACTTACAGCAATTAATTTGATGTTATTTAGCTTGCTTCACAACCCTTGCAGCACCACTATTTATACCATTTATAAAGAAACCAAAAGTGCTAAATGGACAGCTGTGGCTTCAATTTTACCAGTAATTTTAGGGTTTATCGTGACGTTTTTAGTGGCGCAAGTTTGGAGGCTTTTTGCTTAGTTAAGCAAGCTCAAGCTAGAGCAACTAACAACCACAACCATCACTCCCACAAGATTTGGAGTTTTTCTTTTTAGGATACCATACAAACTTTCTCACTAAAAAGACAATGGCTAAAAAGCCAATAATTCCAATCATAATATTTTGAAAAAGTTCACTCATTACTTTAAAATTTGAAAAGCTATTAATGCTGCCACATAAGCAATAAGCGACATGCCAAACAATTGTACCAATGGCCATTTCCAACTATTGGTTTCACGTTTTACAATGGCGAGCGTACTCATACATTGCATGGCAAAGGCGTAAAATAACAACAGCGAAATACCTGAAGCTAATGTAAAGACTTTTGTGCCATCTTCATGAACTTCATCAGCCATTTTATTTTTAATGGTTTTATCATCATCCAAGGCACTACCAACACTATAAATGGTTGCTAAGGTTCCAACAAACACTTCGCGTGCAGCAAAAGAAGTTACAAGTCCTATCCCTATTTTCCAATCGTAACCCAAAGGACGAATGACTGGTTCTATAGCTTTACCAACAATACCAATAAAAGAGTGCTCTAATTTGTATGCTGCCACTTTATTTTCTAGTTGCTCCCCTTGTAATTCAGGATAAGTTTCTTCAACAATGGTTTCAGCATTATTGAATTCTTTTCCTGGACCATAGGATGCTAAAATCCAAAGAATAATTGAAATAGCCAGAATTATTCTACCAGCTTCAAACACAAAGGTTTTTGTTTTTTCTATAACGGTTAATGCCACATTTTTAAATAGTGGTACTTTATAATTTGGCATTTCAACCACAAAGAAGGTTTTTCTATTCGTTTTTAGGATTTTATCTAATATATATGCTGAAAAAACAGCCATCCCAAAACCTATTAAATAGAGTAGCATTAGGGTGAGTGCTTGGTAGCTTAAACCAATAAAACGACCTTCGGGAATTACCAAAGCGATAATAATTAAATATACAGGAAGTCGTGCAGAACAAGTTGTAAAGGGTGTTACCAATATGGTGATGAGTCGTTCTTTCCAGTTTTCAATATTTCTTGTTGCCATAATGGCTGGAATAGCACAGGCTGTACCAGAAATTAAAGGCACAACACTTTTCCCACTAAGCCCAAAGCGTCGCATAACACGATCCATTAAAAAGACCACACGACTCATGTAACCACTTTCTTCAAGAACTGAAATGAACAAGAATAAAAAAGCAATCTGTGGGATGAAAATAACAATACCACCAATCCCTGCTATGACACCTTCGGCAATTAAGTTGGTGAATTTTCCACCTTCAGGAAAGGTCATTTTTATCCAATCTGCTAACGAGGCAAATGAGCTATCAATGAAATCCATTGGTACACTGGCCCAATCGTAAATAGCTTGAAAAATTGTGAGCAAAATCACAAAGAAAATAGCATAACCCCAAACTTTATGCGTTAGTATTCTGTCAAACTGTGCTCTTAAGCCAGTTGCTTTTGTAGCATCAATAGTTTGCCCTTCTTTTAAAACACTATTGATAAATTGGTAACGTTTTATGGTTTCTTTTTGCTGTAAGCGTTTTAGCTCACTTTTAGATTTGGTTTTAAATTTTGAAAAATCCAATTCATTTCTATCAATTTTACCAAAATTGGCGTCTTGACTAATCACCACCCAAAGTTTGTATAAGTCTTGATTTGGGAATGCCTTCTTAAGGCTTTCAAAATACTCACTATCAATAGTTGAGGTGTCTAAACAAGGTTCAATAGATAAATTTTTATAATTTTCAATAAGTGTTTTTAGTTCCTGAATGCCTTCATTTTTTCTAGTGCTTACAAGCGCAATTTTTGTGTTTAATCTTGCCTCAAGTAATTCAATATTTAAAGAAATTCCTTTTCTAGACATTCTATCTGCCATATTGACAACTAGAATTGTTGGGATTTTTAAATCTTTAATTTGGGTAAAAAGAAGCAGATTTCGTTTTAAATTTTCAACATCACTAACAATAACAGCAACATCTGGAAAATCTTTATCATTTTTGTTTAAAAGCAGTTCGATAACAACATTTTCGTCTAAGGAAGATGCGTTTAAGCTATAGGTTCCGGGAAGATCCAACACATGGGCTTTTACACCTCGCGACAGTTTACAGATACCTTCTTTTTTATCTACTGTAATACCAGGATAATTTCCAACTTTTTGATTTAATCCAGTGAGCGCATTAAAAACAGACGTTTTTCCTGTGTTTGGATTCCCTATTAACGCAACATTTATTTGTTTACTCATTAATAATATCGATTATAATTAATGCCGCAGTTTCTTTCCTGATGGCTAAATAACTATCATTAATATTAAGGTACATTGGGTCATGAAAAGGCGCTAATTGTAATAATTGTACCACGTTTCCTGGTAAGCATCCCATTTCTAAAAGTTTTAATGGAATATCTTCTGAAGAACTATCAATAATAATTGCTCGCTCTCCTTTTTTTAAATCTGCTATCGTTAATGACATCCTTATTTAGATTCATTTTAAAGAAGCAAAAGTAATAAAAAGATTTAGTCTTTACAGGATGCTTTCAAGATTTTTATATCGTTAATCAAGCGGTCTATTTCTTCTGGGTCTGTCCCGTCGTAATAACCTCGTATTTGGCGTTCTTTATCTATAAGCATAAAGTTTTCGGTATGTATCATGTCAAAAGGGCCACCATCGCCATCATCTTTCACTGCTAAATACGATTTTCGAGCCAGTTCATAAATTTGTTTTTTATCGCCAGTGACCAAATTCCATTTCGCATCATTTATACCTTTTTCAATTGCATAGCGTTTTAATTGCGCAACTGTATCAATTTCTGGTGTCACAGTGTGAGAAAGTAGCATGATTTCATCATCAAGCATAATTTTTTTTTGAACTTCAGCCATGTTTTTAGTCATGACTGGACAAATGGTTTGGCAGGTTGTAAAAAAGAAATCGGCTACATAAATTTTGTCTTTGTAATCTTTTTCAGTTATAGTATCTCCATTTTGATTAATCAGACTAAAATCAGCTATTTTATGATATTTTTTTTGATATTGAATGGTGCTATCTACCAATTCGGCATTTACAGAAGCGGGTTGATAGATTGGCAATTTTTTTTCAACCTTTAAAAGGTTATAGAAAATGGAGATGATAATTGCTGAAAGAATTGCCAAAACAATACCTAAAAATTTGAATCTTTTAAAGAAATCTAACATGAACTAAAATATCTTTGTTTTAAGATGACTGCAAAAATACAACACATTGCTTATAATTTAGTATTTTTAACAATGAATTGATTGCTATGAAAAGAATTTTAAACCTGTTGACTTTGTTTCTTTTTTTTGGAGCAAATGCCCAAGATTTTGAGACTATTGTTGAAGCCGAAACCAAGGCAGCACTTAATCGTGTTAATTTTGTTAGAAATTTAAATACAGGAAATTACGACCTTAAGTATCATAGGCTTGAGTTTGAGGTTGACCCAAGCGTTGCTTTTATTTCTGGAGATGTCACCTCTTATTTTGAAGCCAAAGAGAATTTAAGCCAAATAACTTTTGAGATTGATCAAGCGCTTACAGTTTGGCAAGTTATGCAAAGAGGCAATCCTTTGCCATTTATTCAAAATGTAAATGATGAAGTCGTCATTACATTGCCTCAGGCACAAAACACAGGAGTTTTAGACTCCTTAACCATTTCTTATTCTGGTAATCCAATAAGTTCAGGACTAGACTCATTTGAACAAACCACACATAATGGCGACCCAATAATCTGGACGCTTTCAGAGCCTTATGGAGCCAAAGGCTGGTGGCCTTGCAAGCAAGATTTAAATGATAAAATAGACAGTATTGATGTGTTTATAAAAACACCTCAATTTAACCCTTCAACTGAAGAATATTTTGCAGTTTCAAATGGTGTTGAACAAAGCCAAACCATTGATGGCTCTGATAAAATCACACACTTTAAACACAAATATCCAATTCCTGCATATTTAATAGCCATTGCAGCGACCAATTATGAAACCTATTCGCATAATGTGCCTAATAATGGGAATCCTTTTGATATTGTAAACTATGTTTACCCTGAAAGTTTAGCTCAAGCACAAATTGATACTCCAATTACTGTAGATATCATGAACTTGTTTACCAATCTTTTTGAAGAATACCCTTTTGCTGATGAAAAATATGGACATGCTCAGTTTGGTTGGGGAGGAGGTATGGAGCATACAACCGTTTCATTTATGGGAAATTTTAATAGAAATCTCGTTGCGCATGAATTGGCTCACCAATGGTTTGGCAACAAAATCACTTGTGGAAGTTGGAAAGATATTTGGCTTAATGAAGGCTTTGCGACTTACCTGTCAGGTTTAGTTGTTGAAAATTTAGATGGTAATTCAGAATTTAAAGCATGGAAACAAACTAGAAATAACTCCATTACAAGTGCAGTTGGTGGAGCAGTATACTTAACAGATGCTGATACTACAAACGTTGGACGAATTTTTAGTAGCAGATTGTCATATAGTAAAGGCTCTATGGTGTTGCACATGCTACGAAAACAACTTGGTGATACAGACTTTTTTCAAGGCATGAAAGACTATTTAGCTGACGCTGATTTGGCCTATGGATATGCTAAAACAGAAGATTACAAAACCATTATGGAAACAGCCAGTGGAGAAAACCTCACAGAATTCTTTAATGATTGGATTTACAACCAAGGGTATCCAAGCTTTACTGTTGAATGGTCTCTTCCAAGTTCTAACATGATTAGATTTACAATAAGCCAAGCCCAAAGCCATGCCTCAGTTAGTTTTTTTGAAGCTCCTGTAAAGGTTCGTATTTATGGGACAGGTGGCGAAATACAAGATGAAGTTTTAGACCATACCTTTAATGGTGAAACATTTGATAGATCAGTACTGTTTGATATTGCATCTGTTGAGTTTGACCCAGAAGCCGATTTAATTTCAAGAAACAACACGGTATCGCTAAGCAATAATGACCTATCTTTTCAATCTGAGATTAAGCTCGTTCCTAATCCATCACTAAATGTTGTGACCATTCAAAAACCAAATGGTCTTACCATTCATAAAATCACTGTTTATAACATGTTAGGTCAGGATCTTATTGAATTTTCAAATCAAGAGAGAATAAATGTTGGTAATCTTTCATCAGGCTTACATTTTTTAAAACTTGAGACTAGCTCTGGGACAATTCACAAATCCTTGTTAAAACAATAACACAGCAAATATTTAGTTTTCTTTTGTTGTATTAAAACTTTACTTTTGTGCGTTAAAATTTTTGACTAAAGATACATGGAGTTTGTAATTAAAATTTCTCAATTCTTATTGAGCTTGTCATTACTAATCGTTTTACACGAGTTAGGACACTTTATACCAGCAAAATTATTTAAAACCAGAGTAGAAAAATTCTACTTGTTTTTCGATATAAAGTACTCACTATTTAAAAAGAAAATAGGCGAAACGGTTTACGGAATTGGTTGGCTACCATTAGGAGGTTATGTAAAAATTTCTGGAATGATTGATGAGAGCATGGACAAGGAACAAATGGCAAAACCACCTGAACCATGGGAATTCCGATCCAAACCATCATGGCAACGACTTATTATTATGCTTGGAGGAGTTACAGTCAACTTTATTTTAGCGGCAATCATCTACATTTTCTTAGCTTTTGCCTATGGTGATATTGATATTAAAGCAGATAGCATTGAAGATGGCTATTGGATTGAAAACCCTTTATTATTGGAATATGGTTTTAAAACAGGAGATAAGATTTTGGCCATTAACGAAAATGAAATCGTTAATTATTCTGATTTAAAGAAATACTTACTTGAAGCTCAAATAGTGACCATTGAAAGAGATGGAGAAACTGAAGAAATAAAACTTCCGGAAGACTTCTTAGGGCAACTTAGTGGAAGCAAGAGTAAGAGTTTCTTCGAGTTGCGTTATCCATTTATAGTTGGCAGAGTTTCTGATTCATCATTAAACAAATCAGTCGATTTAAAGAAAGATGATGTTATTTTGTCTGTAAACGGAAGTCCCTTAAAGTATTTTGATCAAGTAGGAAGGCGATTAGAACCTCTCAAAAACCAAACAGTTCAAGTTGAATTACTTCGTGGGGAAGAAGCCATTTCTCGCGAACTCAAAGTTGACAACGAAGGTAAATTAGGTATTTATCCTGGTGGGAATTTAAGCGATATAGAGCGACTTGATTATTACGATATTATTAAAAAAGAATATGGTTTTGGCGAGAGCATTGGCGTTGGCTTAACAAAATTTAAAACCCAAATAATAGGCTACTGGACACAATTGAAATTAATTTTTAGTCCAAGTACAGGAGCTTACAAAGGAGTTGGAGGCTTTAAAGCTATTTTTGACATTTTTCCAGATACTTGGAGTTGGCCAGATTTCTGGAACTTAACAGCGTTTTTATCCATCATGCTTGGTGTGCTTAATTTACTGCCAATTCCAGCGTTAGATGGTGGTCATGTTATGTTCTTACTATATGAAATGATCTCAGGAAGAAAACCAAGCGATAAGTTTATGGAGTACGCACAAATGGTAGGTTTCTTTATATTAATTGCCTTGGTGCTTTTTGCCAATGGGAACGATGTTTTTAAGGCAATTTTTAATTAGAGATTTTTATTAATTATAGTTGTGGTATTTTAAAATATATTTATATTTGCACTCGCAAAAGCGAAAAACACTCCTCCTTAGCTCAGTTGGTTAGAGCATTTGACTGTTAATCAAAGGGTCCTTGGTTCGAGCCCAAGAGGGGGAGCAAAATCAGAAAAAGTTCAACAGAAATGTTGGACTTTTTTGGTTTTAATTCAACGTTAGATTTTAGTATTATCATTAAATGAGTTATCTTTAAAAAGGTGTAAAGACTTCTATTTATGAAAATTAACTTATACATAATTTCTATTGTTTTTTTTATGGTAAGCTCAATTAATTCACAAGAAAAATTACCACCACCACCTTGTTATGCAAATTATAATACTGGAGCAAGTGGTGTTATTGGAAATGGTCATTTTCTCAAGACATATAGTGGCGATGATATTACTATGCATTTTTCAAATGGATATGAAGTTGAGTTCAATGATGTCTTAGTTTTTTATATCGCGACAAGTGCACCTGGCAGAAATACAATTGATCAAACCGTAGATGACTCTTATGATCCATACAGAATAGCTATAACAAATAGCAATGCTTATGGTTATGGAAGTACAATTACATTTCCTGAAGGATTTGAAGCTTCTTATGCTATTGCCATAGACACCAATTCTGGAGGGTTGTACTCGATACCTAATTCTGGCAACGTTGGAAATGGAGGGCTAAACTATATCACTTCGGTTAATTCTACTTTATCGACTAACACACAGCGAAATTTTGTAATTAATTTTACGCCTTCAGATATTGGCATAGCCAATGAAGAAGAGTTTTATTTTGTTGGTTTATATGTAAGTCATAATGGTTATACTTATGACGAAGGGTATGGCGATGGGATATTACCAGGAACCATTGCATCTGATGATATTACTTTTACAGGGTATCGTTCTTATGGCGCAATACAAGCAGGTTGTACTACAATTACAATGGATGATAAAGAGAGTAATTACAATAGTATCGATGCAAAATATGTAAACAATAAGCTTCAGATTAATGGATTGTATGAAGAAGTTACTATTGCACACTATGATCTAATGGGTAGAGTCGCTTTTAAAAGCAAACAACAGATTAATGGAGAAACTGAAATTCCAATTAATGTATTGAAAAATCAAATCCAGTTTATTTTAATTGAAAGCTCTAATAAAAGGAAAGTTTTAAAAGTTCTTTCAACTTCTCATTAATCTAAGAAAAGCAGAAAAGCAAAAAATTTTAGAAAAGTCGAACTTTTTGGTTTAATACAATTTCAAAGAAAAACCCATTGAAAAAAACAGTCTCTATTACCAGTTCCTTTCAAAAAATGGATTAGTGGCAGTTTGAAAATAAGAACACCCAGTAGTAGTTGTATCATGTAAGAGTTATGAGATAGTAACTTTCGGAAACCTAAAAATTGCTAAAACAAAAACCATTTATTTAAATAAATGGTTTATATATATATATTCAAACTAGTTATAGTGGAGTTTAATTGTCAATTAAGTTTTTTCTGCTAATGTTTCTTTTTAGAGATCCCTTGTTAGCTCAGGCTTAAGGATTTACTTTATGTTTCATTAGTCTTAATAACTCTAGACCGTTCATTATTAAGACACAAGTATTTTTAAAAAGTCACATTATTTTAAAAAGTGATTGAAACGTTTTATTTACTTACATAAAACTGTTCACCAAAAACCTCTAAATAGTTTAGTTTGCCATCAGCACCTCTAACAAAGCTCACCATCGCAGTTCCGTATTCTTTTTTATCAAAAACACCTTTATAAGTATCATAGTGCCAATGATTCATGGTTCCTAAAAAGGTGTTATTTAAATTAAAAACTAACTGATTTCCTTTTTTCAATATTTCAATAGAACCATATTGTGCATTTGTATAAGTGCCTAAAAGCGCAGTTGTTTCAAAACTCGGTTTGGTATTTTTAATGGGTTCTGGTTCTTTTTTTATTTCAGAATCTGGATGATATAATGCATAGAGTTCTTTACTCCAATCTTTGGTTATTTTCCCATCCATAAATAAATCGAACACTGTATACATTACAGCGTGGCGCAACTCAACATGATCTAAATTCCCCATTACATAAACACCAATATTTTCTTCTGGAATTATTCCAGCAATGGCTACCATTCCAGCTAAACTTCCAGTGTGAAATTGCACCATTTTTCCTCTGTAGTCATGCTGAAACCAACCCAAACCATAAGTAGTCCAATTCGGTTTTGTGATTTGTTGTGTTGGATAAAATTGATTAGCGGGAACGATTTGTTGCGGTTTAAACAATTCTTGAAAATTTACAGAAGAAATGAGGTGTTTACCATCTTTAACACCTTTATTTAACAAAAACTGTATCCATTTCCCAATATCATTTATTGACGACCACATGGAGCCAGCTGGACCAATATTATCGGCAGACATTTGGTCGATTTTTATGATTTTTCCATCAATTTCATAATGAGCATCTGCTTTGTTTTCTATTGGTTTTACTTGCTCTAACAGACTATACGTATCGTGCATTTCTAAAGGTAAAAAAATGCGCTCCTTCAAAAATTCTCCCCAAGATTTACCACTAACTTCTTCAAGTACTTTTCCAGCAGCCAAATACATGAGATTTTGATATATAAAACTTGAACGCAAAGAATAAGAAGCATCCACTTCACGCATTTTATAAAGAGCACTATCACTACTAATGGTCATCATGCTCCATAAATAGTCTGTATTTCCTAAACCTGTTCTATGTGTTAGTAAATCTCTTATTGTTATTTCACGAGTTAAGTAAGGATCTTTAAGCTGAAATTCAGGTAAATAATTTATGACCTTATCATCCCAATTAAGCTTGCCATCATCAATTAACATTGCCAGTCCAGCTGCCACAAAGGCTTTGGTTGTAGACATACAACCAAAAAGTGTATTTTCATCAACCTTTTTATTTGTTCCAATTGTGGTTACACCATAACCTTTTTTATAAATGATGTCACCATCTTTTACAACTGTAACAGCAAATCCTGGTGGTTTCCAAAGTTCAATTCCATTTTGGATATAAGCATCTAATTGTTTTATTCTTTCTGAATCTGACTGTGCATTTAATGAAATGAAGGTGATTACAAGTATTTGTGTAAATAAGAATTTTAGTTTCATAATATTAATGTTTTTAGCACATGTTATTTTCGCATTAAATCAAATCTGTGTGTGTATTTTAATGTAACGCTTTGGTTATTTATTCCGTCTAGATAATCCTCATCTTTCACAACATTAACAACCACAAATAACCCTGTGTTTGCATTTTGTAACCACCCAAAACGAGCATTTACAGAAGTGATGTTTGATATGTTATTGTGCTGAATCAAACTTTGAACAAACATTCGAGGAGTAAATGAGTATGATAAACGCGCACCACCAACAAATGCTGTGATATCACCATTTGGCAGATTCAGGATATTATGACTAAAGGTAAGTGACGAATTAAATTTATCTCCTATTCTATAATTTAGTGTTCCACCATTTGATATGCGATCGCCACCAAAATAACCTCCAATAATGGTTCTAGTACTTAGCGATACTTCTTTGTTAGGATTAGTCATTAAAATAAGCTGCAATTCACTATGTTTATAAGTATCAACAGGAATTTCAACACCTGAAATATTAAAAGATTCAAGCACACTTTCGGTTGTGAAATTAATTCCTGTGTGAATTTCAAATCCGCTAGCCCAAACCCAATGATTGTCTATGTGTAGGAACCCTGTAACCAACTCATCATCAAAATTCCAATAGCCTCTATATGATATATGAGGTCGAATCTCTAATATATTTCCCCAATTTTTTGGGCGCATTGCCCTAAAAATCAAAAACTCGGGTTTTTTAAATGACGATCGTTGTAAAAATCCAACTTCAGGGTTAAATCCTTCGCCAACTTCTGTATAACCAGCATTAATATTCCATCCATCCCAATTGTAGTTTGCCAACAACTTAAATGCGTGATCTTTACTTTCAATTCCTGGTGTGGTGCTTTTAGCTGCAAAACCTGAGATTTGTGCCTTTTTACCAAGTCCATATTTTCCATCTAAGGCGAAAACGTGATTGTAGTCGTCGTCTGTATCACCTAAACCAGCTCTATTAATAAACACGCCTCCAATGGATGAGCGACTGGTTACAAAATCATGGTTCACTCGTGCAACAGAGAAATTGTTTTTTTCAATTCCCGCATCTTCAACATCTTCAGTAAACATAGACAGCAACCCAATATTGGTCTGATTAATTTTCCCTGAAACTCTTGCACCACCAATAATTGGCACTAATGAGCCATCATCACCTATACCAATGCGTCTGCTAAAAAATAAATCGACCTCTCCAGGACTTCCAACAGTGAATTGTCCTGCATTTTCTAAAAAGAAAGGGCGTTTTTCAGGAAAGAATAAATTAAATCTATCTAAGTTTACTTGTTGTTCGTCAACTTCAACCTGTGCAAAATCCGTGTTATAAGTTAAATCTAATGTGAGGCTAGGGGTAATACTATATTTTAGGTCAGCTCCAACTTCAAAGTTGGTATCAGTTTCACTAGGACTAACAGATTTGTCGTTAACTGCTTGCATTAAAGCATAAGGCAATATAGTTAAATTACCAGGATTTTTTAGATTCAATCCATGCATTTTACCTGCAAGAGACAAACGTTTCATGTCAAAACCTAAAGGTAAAGAAGCCCAAAAAGCAGTTTCAGTATTTTTACTGATGTTTCTCTGAAAATTGATTCCCCAAGTTTGGTTGTCGCCACTATTAAACCGTAAAGACCGCAAGGGTATCGCAAATTCTGCGCTCCAACCGTAATTATCAGTTTCGGTCTTTACTGTCCAAGATGCATCCCAATTAATATTTGTGCCACCAATAACGCCTTGTTGTTGTCTGTTAGCACTAAAATTACCTTGTCCTTCATTATCTATTTGCGCATCATATTCCATTCCATCAGCGTTAGTGCCAAATAAGAATCCATTTTGCTGATCATTGTAAGTGTCTATAATAAAGAGGAAGCTGTCTTCGTCATTTAAATCAGAATCCCTTCTTGAGTCTGATACCACTATAGTTTCAGGGTTAGAGTCGTAACACACCACTGCAACATAAAACATACCTTTAGAAATGGCAACTCTAATTTCAGTTTTTTCAGAAGCTGGAACATTAAATTGTGGTTTTATTTGAGTTAGCTCAGTGATAGGTGTAACAGTTTTCCAAATCTCATCATTTAGGATATCGCCATCAATAACTGGATCAGATGCTAAATGAGAAATATTAAAACTTGGTCTGGCTGAAGTGGTTTCATTTTGAGCAGTATGAACTTGAACAAACAAGCAAGCAATACTCATACTAAAAAATAGCTTTTTGAACATTGACAATAGTAAAGGTTGGTTAGTTATAAGGATACAAAGTATGAAAAAATGATGTGAAAAACGTTATTTTAACTTTTATAGCATTAAAATCATAAATTTAATAAAAACCATTATAGTTTTAATATTAACACCTATTTATAACTTTAGTCTTATATTTTTTAATTTATTTGTAATAGCAAACACCCAAACAATGAAGAGAATTTTATTACTATTTGTTATTCTAACTAGCTTTTTTTCTCAAGCTCAGATTTTAGATCCAGTAGATTGGAAATTTGAAAGCAAGAAAATTAACGATAACGAATTTGAACTGACTTTTACTGCTTATATAGATGAGCATTGGGCTATCTATTCGCAGTTTAAGGATAGTGACGACGGTCCACTTCCAACCGAATTTATTTTTGAAGAAAATAACGATTTTGAACTCATTGAAGGTGTTGTTGAAGATGAGTTAAATAAAGCCACTAAATTCGATTCTGTATTTGAAATGGTGGTTACCAAATTTTATAACGAAGCTCGTTTTACACAACGTATAAAGCTGCTTTCCGATAATGCTACAATAACTGGAGTTCTTAACTACATGACTTGTGATGATGAGCAATGCATTTTTAAACCAGATAATCCGTTTTTATTTCAAATATCAGCATCAGGTGAGTCAACTGCTCAACAAACAACAGGTGAAGATATAACTATTGATGATATTGCAGTAAATAACCAATTGTATGGCATTCAGCCTGAAGATATTTTAAAATTAAATACCACTTGCGAAGGCGAAATTACAAGCGTTACCGATGGTTCAGATGAAGGAAAATCTTTATGGAGTATTTTTGGACTTGGATTTTTAGGAGGCTTATTAGCCTTGTTAACACCTTGTGTGTTCCCAATGATACCTTTAACAGTTAGTTTTTTTACAAAAAAGAACAGCAAAAAAGGGTCAGGTATTTCTAAAGCAATACTTTATGGTTTCTTCATTTTAGCGGTGTACTTAGTGCTTAGTATTCCGTTTCATTTAATAGATTCTATCAATCCAGATATTTTAAATGAGATTTCAACTAACGTAGTTCTCAACGTCATTTTCTTTTTGATTTTTATGTTTTTTGCCTTCTCGTTTTTTGGGTATTACGAATTAACTTTACCAGCAAGTTGGACAAATAAAACAAGTAAAGGCGAAAATATTGGTGGCGCACTTGGCATATTTTTTATGGCACTAACCTTAGCAATCGTTTCGTTTTCATGCACTGGGCCAATTTTAGGTTCGCTACTGGCTGGATCGTTAACTGCTGATGGTGGAGCGTGGCAATTAACCGCTGGAATGGGAGGATTTGGCTTAGCACTTGGTTTACCTTTTGCCATGTTTGCTATGTTTCCTAATATGCTTAACTCGTTGCCAAAATCAGGTGGATGGCTCAACACGACTAAAGTGGTTTTAGGGTTTTTGGAATTGGCATTGGCATTTAAGTTTTTATCAAATGCTGATTTGGTGAAACATTGGGGAATTTTAAAACTGGAAGTCTTTTTAGGAATTTGGATTGTTATTTTCTTAGGCTTGGCTTTGTATTTGTTTGGAAAAATTAAATTTCCGCACGATTCACCAATTAAGAAATTATCGTTTTCAAGAATTGCTTTTGGTGTTCTTGTTTTTGCATTTTCGGTATATCTGATTTCAGGATTCAGAGTAAATAAAGATACAAACACATTTATTTCGTTAACCTTGTTAAGTGGTTTGGCACCACCAGTAGGTTACAGTTTTTTTTATCCAAATGATTCGCCAAACAACCTTGAAACCTTTAAAGACCTTAAAGAAGGTATCGCTTATGCTGAAAAAGTAAATAAGCCAATCATGTTAGATTTTACAGGATATGCATGTGTAAATTGTAGAAAAATGGAAGAGCATGTATGGCCAGATCAAAAAATAGATGCTTTGTTACGTAACGATTATGTAATAGTTTCACTTTATGTTGACGATAAAAAAGAATTACCAGAAGACGAACAGATTTTAGTAAATAGAATTAATGGAGGAACCAGACAACTTACAAATTATGGACACAAATGGGCTCATTTTCAGACACAGTTTTTTCAGTCTAATTCACAACCTTTTTATGCATTGTTAAGTCCAGATGGTAAAACAGTATTGAACAATCCAGTTGGTTATACTCCAAATGAAGAAGAATATGCTGCATTTTTAGAATGTGGTTTAGAATCTTTTAACGAACAAAAACCAGCATCATCAATCTTTGAAATAAATTAAAGATTTAAATTTTCGTCTTAAAAAATTAAGATTTAAAGGACAAAGTTTGGTAAAAATTTAACGATAAAGCATTGTAATTAAAATAGGAAGCAAGTATCTTCGTTAGTATAGATACTGAAATTTACAGTACCTTTTAAACAATTAAAATATTGATGTCAGAGAAAAAACAGCTTAAATATGACAAAGCCTATTTAAGAATGGCTGAAGAATGGGGAAAGTTGTCGTATTGCAAACGCAAGCAAGTTGGAGCGATTATTGTTAGAGATAGAATGATAATCTCTGATGGTTATAATGGAACACCAACTGGGTTTGAAAATTTTTGTGAAGATGATGAAGGCTATACCAAATGGTATGTTTTGCATGCTGAAGCCAATGCGATTTCAAAAGTAGCATCTTCAACGCAATCCTGTAAAGGAGCAACCTTATATATTACATTATCACCTTGCAAAGAGTGTAGTAAATTAATTCATCAAGCAGGCATTGTTAGAGTGGTTTATAAAGAAGCCTATAAAGATGATTCAGGAATTCAGTTTTTACAAAAAGCTAAAATTGACACCAAACACATTAGTGATTTAACATAATGCAAATTCAAAAAAAATACATACCACTTATTATTGGAGTTGCAGTTGCTGCTGGAATTTTTATTGGTGGAAAGTTAAGCTTTACAGATAAATCCGATAGATTATTCACATCAAACTCAAAAAAAGACAAGCTCAACCGTTTAATAGATTACATAGATTATGAGTATGTTGATGATATAAACACTGATAGTATAGTTGATGTAACAGTAAATAGAATTTTAGATAATCTGGATCCTCACTCTACATACATTCCAAAAAAGGATTTACAAAGTGTAACCGAAAACATGAAGGGTGATTTTGTGGGAATCGGAGTTAGTTTTTATACATACAGAGATACAGTAACCGTTATCAGGCCACTTAAAGGAGGACCAAGCTATAAAGCCGGAATAAAAGCAGGCGATCGTATTGTAGTCGCTAATGGCGAACCAATTTATGGAGAGAATTGGAGCAATGATGCTGTTGTAAACAGGCTTAAAGGCGAAAAGAACACAAAAGTCGATTTAAAAGTGTTTAGGCCAACCGAAGGGAAAATGCTAGACTTTTCTGTAAAACGAAGCGATGTCCCAATTATTAGTGTTGATGCAGCATACATGTTATCAGACAATTTAGGATATATAAAAATAAACCGTTTTGCCGAATCAACCTATAAAGAATTCAAAAAAGGCTTAGATATACTGCAAGACCAAGGTGCTACAAAGTTAGTATTGGATTTAAGGGATAATCCAGGAGGATTTTTAAACATTGCAGAGCAAATAGCTGATGAATTTTTAGAAAAAGATAAGCTTATTTTATTCACAAAAAACAAGAGTGGTAAAATAGAAAAAAGCTACGCAACAAGAAAAGGCGACTTCGAAGATGGTGAAATCTTTGTGCTTATCAATGAAAATTCGGCTTCAGCAAGCGAGATAATTGCAGGAGCATTACAGGATAATGATAAAGGCCACATTGTAGGTCGTCGTTCTTATGGTAAAGGTTTGGTACAACGTGAAATGGCTCTAGGTGATGGAAGCGCAATACGATTGACAATTGCTAGATATTACACTCCAACAGGACGCTCAATACAACGTTCTTATGAAAATGGCAATAAAGACTATTATCACGAATATTATAAACGCATTCAAAAAGGTGAATTATCCAATGAAGAACGAATAGAAGTGGCAGATTCGTTAAAATTCACGACTCCAAAAGGCAAAGTTGTTTATGGAGGAGGAGGTATTATTCCTGATGAATTTGTTCCTATTAATAAGAAAATGGAAAACCAAACCATTGATTTGATTCTACGGAGTGGTGTTTTAGATTATTTTGTATTTGAAGATTTAGATACCAACAGATCAAGTTTTTTAGATATTACTAAAGAAGGATTTATTGAAAACTATGAAGTATCTGATGATATGCTCAATCGTTTCAACGAATACTACAATGCTAGAGCTCGCTATAAAATAACCTTTGTTGCCTATGCTGATGAGGTAAAACTCTATATTAAGGCAAAACTAGCTGAGCAATTATTTGGAGACGAAGCATACACGCAAATTCTAAACAGTAATGATGTGATGTTGGCTCGTATAAATGAGTTGATTCAAGAGTAATTAAGCCTTATCATGAACTTTGGTATGCTTGCCATCATTCCAAAGGGTTAAAATGTCTGTAGCAACATGTGCTCCACTTCCTGAGGCGATTGCAAATTGACTTCGCCATCCTGTTAAAGTTCCAGCTACGTATAAATTTTCAGAAATAAGATGGTCAATGTTTTCTAACCAAATTCTATTTTTTTCAGGAGCTGTTCTTGGATGAGGTTTAACGTATTGTTCTAATCCTTTTATAGTGAGTAGATTCGTATAGCCAACAGCAACTATAACAATGTTTGAAGTATAAGTGCCTTTGTTTGTTTTTATTTGAAAAACTTCAGAAACCCGTTTTATTTCAATAACCTTTTCCTTGTCAATTTGTGTGATATGAGGATATAAATTAGAAAGTTGTTCCTTGCCACTTTTTAATATTGATGCTCCAGTTGTTCCTGGAGTCAGTCCAAGTACGTTATTAAATAATGCTGTTTGTAAGTGAGATGCTTTATCGTGCGTAAAAATGCCGATATGTTTATCTTCAACATAAGGTCTTTTGTGAGCTGAACCCAAAACCAAAGCACAAGACATACCAGCAGCTCCACCACCAATGATAAGCACATCAAACATTAGCTTTTTCGTTTTATGGTTTGTTCAATTTTTTTTGAAACTCGCATAATAGCAAGTAAGATAATAGCACAAAGTCCTGCAAAAATAGTAATTAGCGCCACCACGCTTTCACCTTCAAAAGGCGCATCAAAATTAATTTGGGTGACGTTATATCCTATTAACAAAACAGCAAGAACTGTGAGTATGTATGTAAAAATCTTCATTACTGTATAAATAATTCTTTAATATTATGAGCAAATAATTTTACTGCAATAGCAAGTAAGATAACACCAAACACTTTTCTAATAATACTGATTCCGTTTTGTCCTATAACACGTTCAATTTTTGCTGAGGTTTTAAGTACAATATAAATAACAATAACGTTCATTATTACCGCAACAATAATGTTTTCAAGGCTGTATTCAGCTCTTAAAGATAGTAAAGTTGTTAAACTTCCTGGACCAGCGATTAATGGGAAAGCCAAGGGGAAAATACTAGCAGTCATGGCATTATTTTCTTCTTCTTTATAAAGTGTTATACCCAAAATCATTTCTAAAGCAATGAAGAATAGGATGAAAGCTCCAGCAACTGCAAAACTGTTTACTCCAATTCCAATAAGTGAGAGAATGTTTTTTCCAACAAACAAGAACACAATCAAAATAACACCTGCAATGATAGACGCTTTTTCACTTTGAATATGACCTACTTTTTTGCGTAAATCAATAATAATTGGAATATTTCCAACAATATCAATTACAGCGAACAGCACCATGAATACAGTAAATATTTCTTTAAAATTAAGTTCCATGACTTATGAATGTAAATTTTTGGCAAAAGTAATCTATTAAAGCAATATTGACCATTAAATAAAGGTAAAGTTTATCTATTTTTTCGTTTTTTTAAGTGTCTAAAAAAATGTTTCAGCTAGGAAAAACAATAGTTTCAGAAGATAT
>JAGQYS010000012.1 GCA_020435965.1 Flavobacteriaceae bacterium
AATTTAAAGTTCGGGGTGTAGCGCAGTCCGGTTAGCGTACCTGCTTTGGGAGCAGTGGGTCGCAGGTTCGAATCCTGCCACCCCGACTTTTATAATTTATTGGTGGCATAGCTCAGCTGGATAGAGCACCTGCCTTCTAAGCAGGCGGTCCTAGGTTCGAATCCTAGTGCCATCACAAAAAGCCTAACTCAAAAGAGTTAGGCTTTTTTGTTTTAAGCAGTGGCAGGCTTAGTTAGAATATCAGGCTCATCACTGTGCCTTTGTTTTCTTCGCTTTGTACTTGTAAACGACCATTGTGCAGCATCATGATCTGTTTTGAAAGACTTAAACCTATACCACTTCCTGTCTTTTTGGTACTGAAAAAAGGCACAAAAATGGTCTCTAAAATTTCAGAAGGGATACCTTTACCATTATCAACAACTTTTATTTGAACACCACCTTCCCTAAATTTTTCTGCTGTAATTAATATTTTAGAATTTGGCAAGTCATCACAAGCATCTCTGGCGTTTATAATTAAGTTAATGAGAACTTGTTCAATTAGATGGATATCAATGTTAAGTTCTAATTTCGGATTTGTGACATTAAATTCTAATTGAACGTCTTTTTTGCTTAAAGAAGGATCAAGGAGATTTCTAATATTATCAAATAATTCGGTGACTAGTATTTTTGATTTATTGACTTGACTTACTTTATTTAAGGTACGATAAGTTTTTGCAAATTTCATTAATCCTTCGCTTCGTTTTTTTATGCTTGTTATACCTGCATTGATGTCATCTAGCTCTAAATCATGAGTTTCCGGATTATTTATTTTGTATTCAATTTCTGCTTGAAGCGTTTCAGATAATGATGAAATTGGAGCTATACTGTTCATGATTTCATGAGTCATTACACTCAGTAATTTTTTCCATGCTTCAGATTCATTTTTATTTAATGTATCTTCAATATTTTGCATCACAATGAGTTTAAAAGCATTGTCGCCAACTTGGAAAATAGTATCAGATAGTAATACTTTAATACTTTCATCTCGCATTTCCAGATTTGTGGACTTTGTCTTGCGATGGTAGGTTTCAAAAACTTTTTCAAATAGCTCTTTTCTTCGTTTTTCAACAAACCTAACATTTTTAAAAGATGGTAAATCTAGGATATTTAAAATAGACTCATTTAGCCAAAGCACATCTCCAGTTTCTAAATTATATGCTATAATTCCAACATCAACCATTTCTAATATTTTTTGCAAATAGAGAAATTGTGCTTGACGCTCACTATTAATGTCTTTAATTGTTTTGTTTACTAAGTTGAAGCCTTTGCGCAAGCTTCTGATATCTCTTGGGCCATGCTTTTCACTGAACCAACGAGAAAAATCTCTATATTTTACAGATTCAAAAAAATCGTCAATTTCAACAAATCGTTTTGTGACAAATTTATACAGATTAAAAAAGGTAATTATGGTAATAAGCCCTCCTCCTAAAATTGCATAGTTAATTTTGTAATTAATGCCGTAGGCGATTAGCGTTACAGAGGCTAGTAAAATAATTATCCTAAAGAGTAAGAAGAAAAAAAAGGATTTATATATCATATTTATTAAGTCTGCGATATAACGCTGTACGAGTAATACCTAATTCTTTAGCCGATTTTGAAATATTACCATTATTTTTTTCTATAACATCTAATATTGCATTTTTTTCTAAAGTTTCGAGATTCATAGATGTATTGGTTGAAGTTGAAGTCGGCCTTTCAATAGCAGAAAACACCAAATCATCAGCATCTAATATATGTCCTTCTGCCATAATAACAGATCTCTCAAGCACATATTGAAGTTCTCTTACATTTCCTGGGAATGGATGACTTTTGAGTTTTGTAATAAATTCTGGAGTTAGTTTAAAAGATTCTTTAAAATACTTCTCAGCGTATAAATCAACAAAATAGTGACTCAATAATGTAATATCTGTTCCTCTATCTCTTAAAGGAGGCATGATTATGTCAACTGTATTGATTCTGTATATTAGATCTTTTCTAAATTTGTGCTCATTAGCAAGATCAGCTAGGCTAAGATTGGTTGCACAAATTAACCTAATGTTTAAATCTATTGCAGCATTAGAGCCAAGTGGAATTACTTGCCTGTTTTGCAGTACACTTAATAATCTAACTTGTTGACCTAATGTAATATTTCCAATTTCGTCTAAAAATAAAGTGCCTCCATTTGCTGCTTCAAACCTTCCAATTCGGTCTTCATTTGCGCCAGTAAATGCACCTTTTTTGTAACCAAACAACTCACTTTCAAATAAAGAAGTTGTTAGTGAGCCAACATCTACTTTAATAAAAGGTTTATTTTTTCTGTTGGAATTTTCGTGAATGGCTTGAGCAATTAAATCTTTTCCTGTACCATTTTCTCCTAAAATTAAAATATTGGCATCTGTAGGAGCTACTTTATTTATTTTTAAAAAAACATCGCGCATTACATCGCTTAAGCCTATAATTCTTAATCCTTTTTTGGTTTCCAAATTATGAGACTTTGATGTTTTTTTCTTGGAAATAACAGATTTTATTGCCTCAACCATTTTATCATTTTTCCATGGCTTCACTAAAAAATCTGAAGCTCCTTCTTTTAAAGACCTTATTGCAAGGTCAATATCACCATAAGCAGTAATTAAAATTATATCTATTTTAGAATTGATTTCTTTAATTTTATTTAACCAAAATATACCTTCATTTCCGGTATTTACAAGTCCGTTAAAGTTCATATCCAAAATAACTAAGTCAAAGCTATGCTTTCTTAAAAGTTCATTTATGGCATTCGGGTTTTTATTAACAGTAACAGAGTTTACAGAAGATTTTAGTAAAAGGCGTAACGCAGTTAGTACATCTTCGTCATCATCAATTATCAATATGTTGGCATCTTTTAAAAGCATCATTCAAATTTAATGATTTCATGGTCTTTTTAAATAGTTATCCTGAAGTAATTTTTAAAAGGTATAAAACTGTATTATTTCCGAACAGATAGTGTATCAAAACCGAACACTTTTGATATATAAAAAACATTTAAACCACTGTAAAACAAAGTTTTATAATATTGGCATAAAAGTTACTTATAAGTTTATATTATAAAATTAAGCATATATGGATGTTCCAATTGAAAAAAAGAAATTTACAAAATCAAAATTATTAATGATAGGTGCTGGAGTAGCTATTGTTGCATTGATAGTATTTGTAATTATAAACTCTTCAGGTAATTCTAAACTTAATGTAGAGAAAGAGCGTTTAAGTATTAATGAAGCACGTTCTGGAATTTTTCAAGAAAACATTCCGGTAAATGGAGTAGTGATGCCTATTTCAACAATATATCTTGATGCTATTGAAGGCGGAAGAGTAGAAGAAAAATATGTTGAAGATGGCGCTATCATGAAAAAAGGCGAACCAATACTAAGACTATCTAATACTGATCTTGAGTTAAGTCTTGTGAATCAAGAAACTTCAGTTTACAATTTATTAACCCAGATGCAAATTTCAAAAAATGCAGCAACACAGAACACTATTAATAGGCTTAACCAATATACTGATGTAGAAAGCAGTTTAATTGAAGCCAAGCGTGTTTATGACCTAAACAAAAAGCTCTATGAAAAGAATGCAATTGCACGTCAAGAACTAATCAAATCAGAAAACGAATATAACTATCAAAAAGAGAGAATGCAACTAGCCAACCAGATTTTGCAACAAGACTCTGTTGCTACTAAACAGGAACAGAGTCAAGTGCAAAATTCGTATCAACGAACTCAAAATGCGTTAGAATTAATGCGTAGAAAAGTTGCAGATTTAGTTGTAAAAGCACCAGTTGATGGCCAATTAACCTCATTAGATGCCGAAATTGGTCAATCAAAAAATAAAGGCGAACGTCTTGGGCAGATTGATGTATTGAGCGGTTTTAAAGTTCGTGTGGATATTGATGAACATTATATAAGCAGAATTTATACAGGACAGCAAGGCTCGTTTACTTTTAATAACAATCAATATTTTTTAGTGATTAAAAAAGTATACACTCAGGTAACCAATGGTCGTTTTCAGGTAGACATGGAGTTTGAAAATGAAGTCCCTGAAGGTATCAGGCGTGGTCAAACATTACAAATACGAGTAGCACTTAGTCAAGAAAAGCAAGCGCTTTTAATTCCTAAAGGTGGTTTCTTTCAGCAAACTGGAGGCAATTGGATTTTTAAGGTAAGTGAGAATGGTGACTCTGCATATAAAGTAGACATTTCCTTAGGCAGTCAAAATACGGAATACTATGAGGTATTAAGTGGCTTACAGCCTGGTGACAAAGTAATCACTTCAAGTTACGATAATTATGGCAATGTTGAAGAGCTTGTATTAAAAGACTAAAATTTGAAATAGTATAAAAACATAAAATCAATAAGAATTAACGATGAAAACAATGATAGAAATTAAAGATTTAGAAAAATTTTACAGCACTGATGAAGTGCGTACCATAGCCTTAAACAAACTTTCCTTCAATGTCAATGAAGGTGAGTTTGTTGCCATAATGGGACCATCAGGTTGTGGAAAATCTACGTTACTTAATATCCTTGGATTACTGGATGATCCAGATGGTGGAAGTTTTGTTTTTAACGACATTGAAGTATCAGGTTTTAACGAAAGAAAACGAGCCAACCTTAGAAAGCATAATATTGGTTTTGTGTTCCAAAGCTTTAACCTAATAGACGAACTTACTGTTTATGAAAATGTTGAGCTACCATTAATTTACACAGGAGTTAAACCAGACGAACGCAAAAAACGCGTAGAAGAAGTCCTTGAGAAAATGCAGATTATGCATCGTCGCAAACACTTTCCACAACAATTATCTGGAGGCCAACAACAACGTGTGGCAGTAGCAAGAGCAGTGGTTAACAATCCTAAATTAATACTGGCAGATGAGCCAACAGGAAATCTGGACAGTAGTAATGGTAACGAAGTTATGGATTTGCTTACTGAACTTAATGAAGCTGGAACTACTATCATAATGGTAACTCACAGTGAGCATGACGCAAAGTACAGCCATAGAATCATTAGAATGTTAGATGGCCAAAAAGTTACAGAAAATGTACTAGTTTAATCATTAATCAATCAATCAAAAAACGAACAATCATGTTTAGGAATTATTTTAAAATAGCGTGGAGAAACCTTTTAAAAAACAAGGTGTACTCGTTCATTAATATTTTTGGCCTTGCCATTGGTATGGCTGTAACCATAATGATTTCACTTTGGATTATTGACGAGTTAAGTTTTAATAAATTTTTTAAAAATTATGATCAAATCGCGCAAGTTTACCAAAGCCAAACGTTTAATGGTGAAATAGGAACAGGACAAGCACAACCAAGACCTCTGGAATTTTTGCTTCGTCAAGAATATGGAGATAATTTCAAACATCTTTCAATGTCTTCATGGAACAATTCAATGTACCTGCAATATGGAGACAATACGCTTTCTAAACGTGGTAATTTCATGCAAGAAGAAGCTATAGATATTTTCACACCTAAAATAATTAAAGGCGAAGCTAATGGCTTAAAGGAAAAGAATAGTATTATGCTTTCAGAATCCACTGCTAAAGCCATATTTGGTAATGAAGAACCTATTGGAAAAGTAATCAAAGTTAATAATCAATATGACATGGTGGTTACAAGCGTTTATGAGGATTTGCCTACAAATACAGATTTAGATTTGTTAGAATTTATCATGCCTTGGAAACATTACATTACTACACAATCATGGATAGAAAATGCAGCTGACTCTTGGGGAAACAATTCGTTTCAAATGTTTGTGCAAATTGCTGATAATACTACAATGGTTGATGTTACCAATAAAATTCTGGATTCAAAGAAAAAAGCCAATCCCAATGTAGCAGAATTTAATCCTCAGATATTCTTGTTACCAATGAAAGATTGGCATTTGCACTCCAATTTTGAAAATGGAGTGCAGGTTGGTGGACGTATAGAAAATGTATGGTTATTTGCTATTATAGGTGCCTTCGTATTGTTTTTAGCTTGTATTAATTTTATGAACCTAAGTACTGCAAGGTCAGAGAAAAGAGCCATGGAAGTTGGCATTAGAAAAGCCATTGGCTCAAACAGAAAACAACTAATCAACCAATTTTTAAGTGAATCTTTGCTTGTTGTACTTTTTGCTTTTGTGGTTGCCATTATTATTGTTTTATTATCACTAAATGGGTTTAACAACTTAGCAAGTAAGCAGATTGATTTTCCTTGGAGTAATATAAAGTTTTGGAGTCTATCTATAGTTTTTATCCTTTTTACAGCTTTAGTTTCCGGCAGTTATCCAGCTTTATACTTATCATCATTTAGACCAATTAAGGTATTAAAAGGCACTTTTAAAGCAGGACGATTTGCTGCTTTACCAAGGAAAGTTCTTGTAGTGACACAGTTTACGGTTTCAATAGCATTAATTATAGGAACTTTAATTGTGATGTCTCAAATTGAATACAGTAAAAACAGACCTATAGGATACGATAAAGGTGGATTGATTCAAATTCCTGTTATGAGCCAAGAATTCAATGGCAAACAAGATTTTATGCGTAATCAATTTCTTGCCTCTGGAGGTGCTATTGAAATGTCAACTTCTAGTAGTCCAACAACAGCCATTTGGTCCAATCGTGGAGGTTACACTTGGGAAGGGAAGCCTGAAGATTTTCAAGAAGATTTCGCTTGGACAGAAGTCTCAGCAGAATATGTAAAATCCCTTGGTATGAAAATTATTGAAGGACGTGATTTTTCTCGTGAATTTGCAACGGATTCCAATGCAGTTTTGGTTAATAGAACAGCAGTTGAATATATGGGAATTACCAATCCAGTTGGTAAATTTATTAGAGATGAAGCTGAAGAAGATCCGGAACCTTCTTTACAAATTATTGGTGTAGTTGAAGATGTCATTACACAATCACCTTATGAACCAGTTAAGCAAGGTTTGTATGTTTTTGATAGAGATGGAAATGGAAATTATTACAACCTTAGATTAAATCCAAACAAAAGTGTTTCTGAAAATTTGAACATCATTGAAACGACGTTCAAAACGCATTTTCCTAACCTTCCATTTAGATATGAATTTATAGACGAACAATATGCGCAAAAATTTGCAGCAGAAGAACGTGTAGCAAGTTTAGCAAGAGTATTTACCATTTTGGCAATCCTTATAAGTTGCTTAGGATTATTTGGATTGGCATCATTTGTAGCCGAACAACGTACAAAAGAAATAGGCGTTCGTAAAGTATTAGGTGCAACAGTTAGTAATCTGTGGATGTTATTATCAAAAGACTTTGTAAAACTTGTCATCATTGCATTGCTTATTGCTACTCCTTTAGCTTTTTACATGATGTCACAGTGGATTCAAAGATTCACTTACAGAACCGACATTTCATGGTGGATATTTGTAGCAGCAGGTATAGGAGCCCTTATTATTACTTTAATAACAGTAAGCTTCCAATCTATTAAAGCTGCATTATCAAATCCAACCAAAAGTTTAAGAACAGAATAAATAATTTAAAAACAAATAGTCATGATTAAAAATTATTTAAAAATTGCCTGGAGAAATCTTTTAAAAAGAAAATCTTATGCTATCATCAATATATCAGGATTAGCATTAGGTGCTGCTATTTGTTTACTTATTGTTTTATTTATTAAAAGTGAAAGTAGTGTTGATAGCTGGCGCAAAGATGGTGACCATGTATACAGAATGGTTCTTGACCGTATTTATCCAGGACGTCAAACATCTTATGCAATCATACCACAATCTTTTGCAAAAACTGTAAAACAAGAACTGCCTGAAGTTGAAGAATCTACAAGAATCTTTAATTTTCTAAACAATGGCACGTTTCAAATCAATATAGACGATAATAAGTATGAAGAAACTAAAGTCTTTTTTGCAGATCCAAGTTTTTTCAAAGTCTTTAAATCAAATCTTCTATATGGTTCAGAAGAGGATGCACTTTCTAAGCCAAATAGTGCTGTTCTTAATGAAACCACTGCTAAAAAGTACTTTGGTGATGCCAGTAAAGCAATCGGAAAACTATTTAAACAAGAAGGTAATAATATAGAACCAAATGAACCAATAGTAGTTTCAGCAGTATATGAAGATTGGCCAGAAAACTCACATTTTAACTTTAACATGCTTATTAGTTCTTTATCTAATCAAGGATTTGAACAGGAGAACTATGTTGGATTTTCAGCACACACCTATTTATTGCTCAATAAAAATGCCTCTCCCGAAAAAGTAGAATCCAGTTTTCCCGGAATTATACAAAAATTCGCGCTTGGTGATATTGAAAGACAATTTGCAACGTCTTATGAAAAGTTCAGTAGTGCTGGAAATGGCTATAAATATTACTTACAACCGTTAAAGGATATTTATCTCACTTCGCATCTTGAAGGAGAGTTTAGAGTTAATGGCAACAAATCCACCTTATATATTTTTGGACTTGTAGCTTTCTTTATACTATTTATTGCTTGCGTGAATTTCATCAACCTTTCTACAGCAAGATCTTCTGAAAGAGCTAGAGAAGTTGGTGTGCGTAAAACATTTGGCTCAGAAAAAAAGGCTCTAATAACTCAGTTTATTACAGAATCATTTTTAATAAGCATCTTAGCAATGGTCGTTGCTGTTGGTTTCTTTGCATTGTTGCTTCCTATTTTTAACGATATTTCCGGAAAAGAGCTACAAATGAGTGATTTGTTGAGCGTTAATGCCATTTTACTTCTCATCACTTTTACATGCATTACAGGCGTTTTGGCAGGTATTTATCCTGCATTCATCCTCTCATCATTTCAACCAATAGAGGTTTTACGTGGAAAATTTAAATCTGGCAAACGAGGTAAAGCGCTCAGAAGTGGTTTGGTTGTATTTCAGTTTTCCATTTCAGTGATATTGATTGTTTGTACGCTAATTGTAAATAGGCAAATGGAATTTATGACCAGTGAACAATTAGGCTTTAAAAAAGAACAAACCGTTATTATTGAAAGAACGGATTTATTAGGAGAAAATACAAGAGCATTTAAAAACGAATTAAAAGCCATCAACGGTGTGTCTAAAGTATCAAGTGCATCAGCCTTGCCTGGAATGCAAAATTATTTCGGGATAAGTTGGGCCACCATCGAAAACCAAAATGAACCAATGACAGGAAGAGGTATCATTGTTGATAATGAATACATGGAGACCCTTAACTTGAAATTAGTAGAAGGCAGATTTTTCTCTAAAGATTTCCCAACAGATTCTTTAACTGTTGTCATGAATGAAAAAGCAGTGGCAGAACTAGGAATCCAAGATCCAATAGGTAAACGTGTTGTGACGCCTGAAGGATTTTTAAATGCAAATGATGGTAGCCAATATGTATACACAATTATTGGTGTGGTTAAAGATTTTCATTACCAATCATTGCACGAACCAATAACACCTTTAGTATTTACAAACGCTTCAAAATTTAACAATGTCATGGGTCTTGTAGCAGTTCATGTAGAAGGAACTTCGTTCACAAGTGCATTGGATGCCATGGAGACTACATGGAAAAAATTCATAAAAGACAAACCTTTTAGCTATGACTTTTTAGATGAAACAGTAGCTGCACAGTACCAAGCAGAAAGCACATCCCGAAAAGTATTTACTTTTTTCTCTTTCATAACAATATTTATTGCATGTATTGGTCTTTTAGGACTTGCTGCTTATACAACACGCCAACGTATCCATGAAATTGGAGTGAGAAAAGTTTTGGGTGCATCTGTTGGGAATATTGTTGGTATGCTTTCAAAAGACTTTATAAAACTCATTTTAATCTCAACAGTAATTGCTGTGCCAATTGCTTGGTACGCTATGAACAAGTGGTTACAAAATTTTACATATCGTATCAGCTCTAGCTGGGATTTATTTGTGGCTGCAGCATTTATTGCTTTATTAATAGCATTCTTCACAATAAGCTTTCAGGCTGTTAAAGCAGCTATTTCCAATCCAGTTAAAAGTTTGAGAACCGAATAAATCAATCAATCAAAAAAAAAGACAATTATGTTTAAAAATTATATAAAAATAGCTTGGAGGAACCTTTTAAAAAATAAAGGATTTACTGCCATTAATATTATAGGCCTTTCGTTAGGTATTGGTTGTTTTGTGGTAATCGCAATGTTTGTTACTGACGAATTAAGTTATGATCGTTACAACGAGAAAGCAGAGCGAATTTACAGGATAAATTCTGACATCCTTTTTGGTGGCACCAATCTGGTTATGGCTGTGAGTGCTGACCCAATGGGAGTAACTTTAAAAAACGATTACCCAGAAGTAGAGCAATACACTAGGTTATATGCTTCAGATGGTTCTAAGTTGATTAAAAAAGGATTGGAACATATTGACGAAAAGAAAGTAGTTCATGTAGATTCAACTTTTTTTGATGTTTTTACTTTACCTGCAATTATTGGTAATACCAGAACAGCACTTACCGAACCTAATACAGTTGTAATTACAAAATCTACTGCTGAACGCTATTTTGGCAGTCCAGATAAAGCAATAGGACAAATGCTTGAAACTGATGATAGTGGCAACACGTTGTATAAGGTTACAGCTGTTGTTGAGGATGTGCCTAGAAATTCACATTTTAAATTCGATTTTTTCTTTTCAATGGCTAATATCAATTATGATTATGGTAACTATTTAAGCCATAATTTTCATACTTATGTGGTACTAAAAGAAGGAACTGATTATAGAGAATTTAATAAAAATTTTATTGAAGTTATTGATAAATACATTTTACCTCAAGCCTCAGAATTTATGCAAATTAACAGCATGGAAGAGTTTGAAAAGGCAGGAAATCATGTAGAGTATTCGCTTTTTCCATTAACAGATATACATTTACATTCTTCCAGAGAAATTGAGTTAAGTGCAAATAGTAACATTCAATACGTATATATATTTTCGGCAGCAGCACTTTTTATTTTAATCTTGGCATGCATTAACTTCATGAACTTAACAACAGCAAGATCTGCGGGAAGAGCAAAAGAAGTAGGTATAAGAAAAGTTTTAGGTACTGAAAAGAAATCTTTGATATGGCAATTCTTAACAGAGTCAACATTAATCTCAATATTTGCACTTGCTATTGGTTTGCTTTTTGTTTGGCTAACACTTGGCTGGTTTAATGGTATTTCAGGAAAGGAAATGCAAATAAACACTTTGTTATCACCACTTTTTTTAGTGTTTCTGCTATGTCTCCCTATAATTATAGGTGCTCTAGCAGGAATATATCCAGCATTTTTTATGTCGTCTTTTCAACCTATAACAGTACTAAAAGGAAAACTATCAACTGGACATAAAAAAAATACACTTAGAAATTTTTTGGTAGTTTTTCAATTTGCAACCTCTATCATTTTAATTGTAGGTACTGTTGTAATTTACAAACAATTACAGCATATTCAAACAGCTAAGATTGGTTTTGATAAAGACCACGTAATGATTGTTAATAACTCAGGAATACCAACAGAAACGAGACGATCATTAAAAAATGAAATCGAACAGTTAACTGAGATAAACTCGGCCTCATTTGCGGGATTTTTGCCAGTTGAAGGCTCATCACGCTCTGACACAACATTTTCAACAGAAACTGTAATGACATCGTCAAATGCGTTTAATATGCAGTATTGGAGAGTAGATTATGATTACTTAAAAACTTTGGGAATGGAACTAATAGCAGGCAGGAATTTTTCGCCATCTTTCGGTTCGGATTCTACAGCCATGATTATAAATGAGACAGCTGTAAAATTAGCTGGTTTTGAGAATCCAATTGGAAAGCAATTGTATTTAGGAGGTAGCAATGGCGAAGACTTAGTGACGTACACTATAATAGGAGTGGTTAAAAATTTCAATTATGAATCTTTAAGGAAAAATGTTGGAGCTGTAAGTTTAAGGCTAGGCAACAACAGTTGGGAAAGTGCCTTTCGTTTTAATTCATCAAATGTAAATCAATTGGTAGATATTATTGAAAGTAAATATAAAGCTGCCGCACCTGGAATGCCATTTGAATACAAATTTATGGACGAGTCTTTCGATAGTATGTATCGTCAAGAACGACGTGTTGGTAAAGTAGCTTTAACCTTTGCTCTATTAGCAATTGTTATTGCTTGTTTAGGCTTATTCGGATTAGCAACTTATATAGCCGAACAACGAACCAAAGAAATAGGTATACGTAAAGTACTTGGAGCATCAGTTGCTAACATTGTAAAAATGTTATCAACCGACTTTATAAAACTAGTGCTTTTGGCATTTTTAATTGCTGTGCCAATTGCATGGTGGTTTATGAATAAATGGCTACAAGATTTTGCCTATAAGATAGATTTAAGCTGGTGGATTTTTGCAGCAACAGGAATCATAGCTCTGCTAGTCGCTTTATTTACTTTAAGTTTTCAAGCTATTAAAGCTGCTATTTCTAACCCAACAAAGAGTTTAAGAACAGAATAATCATCATCAATCATAAATATCATGTTTAAAAATTATTTTAAAATAGCGTGGAGAAACCTTTGGAAGCATAAACTGTTTTCTAGCATTAACATTATTAGTTTGGCTATTGGTTTTAGTGCATCATTTGTTATAGGTTTAATGGTGTATTACGATCTCACGTTTGATAAATTTCATCCAGATAGTGAGCTTATTTACAGAGTTACTACTACTTTTCTTTCTCCTGATTCTGAAAGCAGTAATCCTGGAATCCCAATGCCATATATTATTGAAGCACAAAATAATATGAGCGGTGTAGATATTGCTTGCGGAATTCATGTAGCCAATTTTCTAAAAGTGGAAGATAAAGAGAATGATAAAGTTTTTAAAAATCCTGAATATATTGTTTATACAAATGAAAATTACTTCAAAATATTTGATTATAATTGGTTAGCAGGTTCTCCAGAAATGGCTTTAAATACTCCAAACGAATTAGTACTAACCGAAAATAGAGCAAAAAAATATTTCCCAACATTAACACCAAGTGAAATTATAGGGAAAACACTGACCTATAACGATTCTATACAAACTACTGTTAAAGGAGTTGTAGCAAATTTTGATGAACGTACAGATTTAATTTTTGAGGAATTTCTATCAATTGAAACTTCGAAAAAAACAGATCAAGGCAGTTATATTTTAGATCCGCAATGGGACAATACAAGCTCAAGTAGTCAGTTGTTCATAAAAGTGTCCAATCCTTTAATGGCAAATGCCATTACCAAACAATTTAATGCTTTGGAAATTGAACATAGGTCTGATTGGGAAAAACAATACAATCGTAGCAAGCTTTTTTATTTACAGCCTCTTAGTGAGCTTCATTTTAATGTTGAATTAGGAATTTTTGATTTTAGTGATCGACCTGCAGATAAATCTGTTATGCTTGGTCTTGGTTTTATAGCTCTGTTTTTACTGTTACTGGGAGTCATTAATTTTATAAATCTTAATACTGCACAAGCCAATCAGAGAGCAAAGGAAATTGGTATAAGAAAAACCTTAGGAAGTTCAAAAAAGCAACTTATTTTCCAGTTCATGGGAGAAACTTTTTTGCTCACCTTGGCATCTGCAATAATTTCAGTAATCTTGGCATATTGGTTGTTAAATGTGTTTTCGGATTTTACACCAATTGGGTTAAGCTTTTCACTTTTCAAAAACCCTCTGATTATTGGCTTTGCAATTATTCTTCTAGTTTTGGTAACCATCTTATCAGGAATTTATCCTGCATTAGTTTTAACACAATATAAGCCTATTTCTGTTTTAAAAAACCAAGTTATTAGTCAAACTGGCAAGCCAGCTTTGAGACGTTTTTTAACAGTGTTCCAATTTTCAATAGCTCAAGTTTTTATTATTTCAACCATTTTAATTGCTAAGCAAATTCATTTTATGATGAATAAAGATATGGGCTTCAAAACCGATGCTATTGCAAATGTTCGTACACCATGGTATAACAATTCTGAAGAAAAGCAGGTAAGATTTGCACAAGAACTTAAAAAATACCCCGAAATAACAAAGATTGCTAGAGGAGGTCGCACACCTGCATCATTAGGTACTAGCACTACAACTGTGACCTATATAAATGATAATGGTAATGAGATTCAAACATCTTTGCAGATGGTTCGAGGAACTAAAGATTATATTGATCTTTATGGTATTGAGTTATTGGCAGGTAGAACCACATTAAATGATACAATTCAAGAACTTGTTATAAATGAAACCTACCTTAATGTTTTGGGATTTAAAGATCCTAAAGATGCCATTGGAAAAAAAATAAAAAGAAGTGATGAATTATATCCAATCGTTGGTGTAGTGAGAGACTTTAACCAAAGGTCTTTAAAAGATCCTATTAATCCACTTGCTTTAGTTGGAAATTGGGATGGAGCATTTTTTGGGGTAATTCATTTTGCTTTCACGAATAGTAATGATAGTAGTATGTCTGAAACAATTTCAAAAATTGAATCTGCTTTCAAAGAAATATATCCTGAGTCAGACTTTGAAATTAACTTTATGGATGAAACTGTTGAACAATTTTACAATCAAGAAAAAAGTCTGTCCAAGTTGCTCAGTTGGGCAATGGGATTATCGGTTTTAATAAGTTGTTTAGGACTTTTAGGACTAGTGATTTATACTACTGAGCGCAGAACAAAAGAAATAGGAATCAGAAAAGTTTTAGGAGCAAGTTTAAAACAACTTAATGTTTTGCTTTGCAAAGAATTCTTAATACTTGTAGGTGTAGCGTTTGTAATTGCAGCTCCTTTGGCTTACTATGGTTTAAATAATTGGTTGCAGGAATTTGCTTTTAAAACTAGCTTAAGTTGGTGGATTTTCGCTTTAAGCGGATTGGGAATGGTTTTAATAGCTCTAATTATTATGAGTGCCAGAACTGTTTCAACTGCTATGAAAAATCCAGTAAATAGTTTAAGAACCGAATAATAAAAAACAAAACATGTTATTACAATTAGAAGGTATTTTTAAATGGGTAAACACAGGAGGAAGACGAATTTTCTTGCTTAAAGATATTGATCTTGAAGTTGAAGAAGGCGAGTTCATCTCCATTATGGGACCTTCAGGTTCAGGAAAATCTACACTACTTAATGTTATCGGAATGTTGGATGGTTTTAATGAAGGTGAATATAATTTCCTTAACGAACCTGTCCATCAGCTTAAAGAAAAACATCGAGCCAATCTGTATAAAGAATATATAGGATTTGTGTTTCAAGCTTATCATCTCATTGATGATCTCACAGTCTATGAAAATATCGAAACACCTTTGCTGTACAAAAAAATGAAATCGTCAGAACGTAAAGCCTTAGTTGCAGATATGTTAGATCGCTTTAACATTGTTGGGAAAAAAGATTTGTTTCCTTCTCAATTAAGTGGTGGACAGCAACAATTAGTTGGTATAGCAAGAGCATTAATTTCTAAACCAAAACTAATTTTAGCAGATGAGCCAACAGGAAATTTAAACTCAAAACAAAGCCTTGAAATTATGGAACTATTTAAACAACTTAATGAAGAAGGTGTTACCATAATTCAAGCGACACACTCTGAAACTAATGCAAGTTACGGAAAGCGAATTATTCATCTTTTAGATGGTGCTCGTGATGATTATAACAAATAAAACAAACCAAATGCGAAACATATATATTTTCATAATAGCTATAGTTGTTCAGACGTTTTATGTTTCTGGGCAATCAAGCATTACTACTTATAATTTACAAGAATGTATAGATATAGCTTTACTAAATAATCTTGACTTAAAATCTGCAGAGCTTCGTGCAGAAACGGCAAACATTAATTTTAAGCAAAGCAAAAATGCGTTATTGCCTAGACTGAACGGAAATTATAACATTGGAAAAACCAATGGTAGAAGTATTGACCCCTTTACCAACAGTTATATTAATGAAGAGTTGACCTTTTCAAATGCTGGATTAAACTTAGGTGCCACTTTTTTTAACGGTTTTCAGTTAATCAATAGATGGAAGCAGCAAAAATTGAACATGAAAGCCTCTGAAATGGAAAAGGAAGATGCCAAATATAACTTGGTTTTAAATGTAACGCTTGCTTATTTGCAAGTGATGAATTCCAAGGATTTGTATGTTTTGGCTCAAAACAGGATGGAAAACACCAACGAACAACTAAATCGTTTAAAATCAATGTTTGAAGAAGAAATGGCAAACCCTTCAGATTATAGAGATTTCCAAGGACTTAAAGCCAATGATGAAGCCAACTTGGTGAGCTCAAAAAATAACTTTGAAGACGCCAAATTAAACTTAATGTCACTTCTTAACACAGATGTTGATTTTGATATTGCTACAATAGACATGTCAGTTGATTTAAGCATGTACTCTGAATCATTTGACGATATTTACGCACAAGCTTTAGAAAATATGGCCATTGTTAAGGCTAGTGAATTTAGGTTGCAAGCTGCTGAAAAAGGTGTGTCTGTAGCAAAATCGTTATATGTTCCTGAAATATCACTGTTTGCTAACCTTGGTACAAACTATTCTAGTGCGGCACGTATTTTTAATGAAACTGGAACTAGCATAGTTGAAACAGGTGATTTTGTAACTGTTGGGGGACAGGATTATCAAGTTATGAGTGAACAAACTAGTTTTACTCCTGAGAATATCTCTTATAAAGATCAATTTGAGAATAACTTAAACAGTTCTGCAGGTATATCTGTTAGCGTTCCAATATTTAACGGCTTTAACGCCAAAAACAGTGTCGCTTTAGAAAAGATTAGAAAGGAAGAAGCCACTATTGAATTAGAGCGTATAAAACTGCAACTTCGTACTGCTATTGAGCAAACATACAAAGACATGATTGCTGCTTATGAACGATTTGAGTTGCTTAAACAGCAAGCTGAAGCTTATGAAGAATCTATGCGCATCAATGAGGTAAGATTTACTAATGGCGTCAATAATAGTGTGGATTATATTATCAGTAAAAATAATCTTGAAAATGCACGTATTAACTTGAATAACGTTAAATATGAATATTTGCTTAGAGTAAAATTACTTGAGTATTATAAAGGAAAAATTTAGCCCCTTAAATGATCTAAAATCTCTGACTTAAATTCGCTGTCATTCATCAGAATATTAAAAAATCCTTGAATGAAATTTTTGGCAATTTCAAATTCACTCTCGTTATCAAATTGCGGTTTTAAATTGTCTTTTATTTGAAGTATTTCAGTTCTTTTACCAATGTATTCTTGGCGAACTTGCTCTATGAGTTCTGGACTACGTTTAAAACCTCTGTACATTCTTTGCGTTACTGATGTCATTCGGGTTTGACTGCTCAAAGTTTCAGAAACTGTTGAATAACTAGCATTTACCAAGCCTGACATATCAAAATCATAAGGTATTGGGAAGATGTCCTTGTCAACATAAAGCAGCGTTGCGTTATGCTGTTCTAAGTTTGAGAAATCTGTATTGCCAATCATAAATTGAAAAAACTCACAACGAATCGAGTTTAATTCTTCTTGAGCCATAGGGTGAATGGAACGCTCAACAACTTTGCCATCAAATTGTTTAGCAATTTTTTTATCATCTTCAACTAAAAAGGCTTTTACATTATGCAGTTTTTCATTTCTACCTCTTGGTTCAGTTAACTCGAGGTTAACGAGCCTTGTGTTAAAATGATATGGAGAAATTATTTCATAAAATTTATAGGCTAAATACTCTTTTAAAACATTATCATTTCCGTCTTTCTGCAATAAGCAAGGGACTACCATTTTTAGTTTTTTGTGTCCATCAAACAATGTGTTCTTGTAATCTTTCTTTTTAATACTGATTTTTATAGGAACAAAATAGCAGTTGTTTCGTCTGAAATTTCCTCGTGCTCTTAAATCAATATTTAATGGTGTCCAAGAACCATCATCATTTTGATATGATAGTTCTGAAGCTATGTAAGTGCTATCATTAGTCTCTTTTTTTAACTCTTTGTTTGAATATTTAAATTTTAAAGAAAGTAAATGTTGTTCATCAAACAAATCTGAATCAGATTCTGTTACGTTTTGAGCAAAAAAAGTGCAAGGCAGGCTGATTAGAGAGATAAGGAGAAAACAAATTATTTGCTTATTCATAATATTGTTTCTATTTTAACAAATATAACAATTTATATTCCTTAACAATGAAACAATATGTTGCGATAATTAATTATCGAACTTTAGTTGCCATTTCAATATCTATCATAACACCAATAATTGCCTATAAATACAACATAAACTATAATATTGATTTAACGCTAATTAGTATTGCTATTATTTTTCCTTTGGTGTTTACCATAAGGAGTTCTTTTCGGAGACGAGAAAAAGCGTTAGAACATTTGAGTCAGTTTAGAGGTTCTGTAAAAACTGTTCATTACTTTTTTTTGGGAGCTACTGGATTAAGCCAAGAAAAGCAGGCTGAAATAGATGACATTTTAGAAGAAATTAGTGAAAAAGTAATGGATCATTTAAGAAATGACGACCATAACACTGAAGATCTAGATGCTGTGACTAACAAAGTATATCTTTTTATTATGCAGAATAAAGATGTACTTTCTAAGAGCGTAAAAGACAAGGTGACAAGGTTTATGTTTGATATGCACGAGGCAATTGAAAACTTACTAGCTATACATACACACAGAACACCAATAAGTCTAAAGGCTTATTGTTTAATATTCATATACATTTTCCCATTAATTTACACACCAACTATAATAAATAAAATTGGTTTGGGAACAACAATTTGGATTACCTATTTTGTAGTTATATTAAGTCAGTTTATTCTTATATCTCTTTATAACATTCAAGATCATATGGAATATCCATTTGATGAAGAAGGATTAGATGATATTAACTTGAAGAGTTTTAAGATTAATAGATAGAATTTATTTTCTTATTTGTTCAGTGACAATGACAATCTTTTCATTGTTTACATTGGTAGTGAAAAACAAATACAATTCTCCACCATCCTTAATGCAGTATTTTTTTCTAATCTGAGCAACTGTTTCAGGAAAGTTTCTTGTTGTTACATTGGCTTTGGTTTTAGAAAATTGTTTGGCAATGACTTTTTTTGAATAAGGCAGCACACGTACAATTTTAAAACGCCTCCCTGGAAATTCAATCTCATTTTCTGAAGTGTATAAATGTGAGTGTTTATGAAGTTTGCTAATATTTAGTTTTTTTGAAATGGCACTAAAAGCACCAGCTTTCATTATAGCACTATTGGGTTCATACGCATACTTTTTTGGTAAACTATAATTGGGTTCTGTGCTTTTTTCTTCTGACATTTTAAATTCAAAAAATTGAGAATCATCCTTCAAAAGATTAACAGTTTTAATACTAATTTCACCTTCAAAATTTTTCTCCAAAAGAAACAATAACTCTTTAACCTCACTATCTAATGCAACAACATGTATGTCCTTAACCCATTTCAACTCGCTTAAACCAATGGAAATATCTAGCATTGGTGAAACTTTGATTAAAATCGTTCTGGAATGCTTAAATAATAAGTCTAGATGTTTAGTAACATCTGGTAAACAATCTTTTAAATAAAAAACTTTGCCTTTGCTGTCGTGACGTCGCGAAGGATCTATGTAAATACAATCATAAGTAGAATTAGATTCCTTTAAATAATGAATACCATCAGTAGCAACAGTAGTAATATGATTTATTTTGAGAGTTTTAAAATTATGTTCAGCAATCAGTGAAAGGTTAGCGTCTAACTCACAATGTGTTACTTCTCTAAATTGTTTTGAAAAATAAAACGCATCCACACCAAAACCACCTGTTAAATCAATTAATGATTTTCCTTTAAGTAAAGTCGATTTGTATTGAGCTGTTATTTCAGAGGAGGTTTGCTCAATATTTAGTTTGTTTGGGTAGTAAATATTTTCAGTAATGTACCAAGTAGGAAGTTTGGTTTTGCACTTTTTCTTGGCTTCAATTTGCTCTACCAAATCTTTAATGTCAACATCTTTAAAATCAGTTTTGCTTAGTAATAAAGAAACGATATCAGTATCTAAATTATCATTTATAAATTTTTGATTTACAGTATTTAAAATATGTTTATTCAATGTAAAACTATAAGTCTTTTGTAAGTCGTTTTACAATTTTATTTTCAGCTAGAAACTCTTTTAAAATCACTTTTATAGCTGTATAAGCTGGAATAGCAACAATAAGTCCAACAACACCAAACAAAATTCCTGCGATAAGAATGACCAAGAAAATTTCTAATGGATGGGATTTTACACTTTTTGAAAAAATAAAAGGTTGACTAAAGAAATTATCTACCAACTGACCAACCAAAAATACAATAAATACCCAAAATGTTTTAGGTAATATTACTTCACTAAAACTTGCTCCTAAATTGCTTGTCATGGTGAGTGCTAGCATTAAAAAGCCTCCAACTAATGGGCCAACATAAGGAATGAGATTAAGTAAAGCACATAAAAACGCAATAACTATAGCGTTTTCAACACCAATAATAAGCAATCCTATGGTGTAAATAACAAATAGAATGAGTATTTGAAAAATAAGACCTACAAAATAACGAGATAATAAATCTTTGATTTTTACAGATGAATTTTTCCATCGAGATTCTTTTTCATCTGGTACAAAAGTTAGCATGCCATTTTCAAACAACTTGCTGTCTTTTAGAAAAAAGAACGAAATAAACAGCACTGAAAACAACCCAACACTAAAGCTTCCAAGTCCGCTAATAAATGAGTTGAAGAAATTTGGAATAATGGAATAATCTATTTTAGAGAGTAAATTAGACTCTTTTATAGATTTTTCAACATCAATATTATTAAACTCAAAATAATCTACAGCCTGAGTATATAAATTTTCAATATTATCTTGAAGTTGGTTAATGTCCAACAAAGCCAAATTATGCCCTTGCTTGGTAATGAGAGGAATAAACAAACCTACCAAACCAATGAACAAACCAATAAAAACAGCCATGGTTACAACAACAGCAACAGTATTGTTAAACTTTAACTTTCGTCTTAAAAACAGTACAATAGGTCTGCCTATTAAAGAGATTACAGAAGCAATGGCTATATAAACTATAACCGCTTGAATTTTATATAAAAAGTAGAGTAGTAGAGCGATACCAAGTATTATGGCTAGAGCTTTTAAGATTCCGTTTGTTATAGCATTTGATTTCATATCGTAAAGATATAAAACAGATTATATTAATTGTTTAGTAATTTCATAAAGCGCAATATTTGTGGCTTGCACAACATTCATGCTACTGTTTTGTCCATACATTGGTATGTGAACTATAGCATTGCACAAATTTAAAATATCGTCCGATACTCCAAAGTTTTCATCTCCAACAAGAAGTGCAATAGGTTGGTTGTTTGGAAAACTAAATTTATGTATAGACTTACTCGAAGTTGTAATTTCTAATGCGATTAAAAAATAGTTGCTACTTTTTAATTCTGAGACAACCTCAAAAATTTGTTCTTCTGTTTTATAGTTTACCACATTTTCAGTTGCTCTTGATGTCTTTGTCATTTTTCTTCCAAGTGGAATGTTATGACCACAAAGGATAAGCTCTTTTACGCCAAAGGCATCACAGATTCTAAACAAGCTCCCAAGATTTGGTGCATTGGTTACGTTATCACAAACCACTGTTATTGGAAATGTTTTTTGTTGAAAATTGGTATTATAGTGGTTGAGCTGCAATTAATTGACGATTTTTGATTTATGAATTAAGATTTAATTCTCAAAAGCATACTTAATAATATTTGCTCCCATTTTTAATGCTTTTTCCCTTACAGCTTCAGGGTCGTTATGCACTTCAGGATCTTCCCATCCATCTCCTAAATCACTTTCAAAGGTAAAGAGCAATACCAATCTGCTTTCATGAAAAATACCTAATGCTTTTGGAGGCAAACCATCGTGTTCGTGAATTTTTGGCAATCCATCAGGAAAATTATAGGCTATATTAAATATTGGATGATTTGCAGGAATCTCAACCAATTCTTGATTTGGAAATACTTTTTTCAATTCTTTTTCAATATACTGTCGCATTCCGTAATTGTCATCAATATGAATAAATCCACCAGAGATTAAGTAATTACGCAAATTTTCAGCATCGTCATCATCAAAAAACACATTGCCATGACCTGTCATGTGTAAAAAAGGATATTGAAAAATATCAATACTTCCCGCTTCAACCGTTTCTGGTTTTGGGTTCATTTTGGTATTGATGTTCGCATTGCAATACGCTATTAAGTTTGGCAAAGCTGTAGGATTACTGTACCAATCGCCTCCACCTTTGTATTTTAAAATGGCAACGTCTTGTGAAAAGGAGACTATTGAAAAAAGAAAAAAGAAAAGAGAAAAAAGAACCTTCATATTATTCATTTACGAAAGCGACACTGTGACATGCTGCAATGGCAGCAGTTTCAGTTCGCAACCTTGTGTTACCCAAAGTTACAGGAATAAAATTGTGTTGCAAAGCAGTTTCAATTTCTTTAACACTAAAATCGCCTTCAGGACCAATTAAAATTATGATGTCTTGTTTTGGTAGAAGTTGACTTTTTAATGATTTTCTATCAGTATCTTCGCAATGTGCAATAAACTTTTGTCCTTTAAAATCTTGACTAATAAAGCTACTATAAGGTGTTAATTCGTTAATGGTTGGTAAATAACACTGCAACGATTGCTTCATAGCTGATTGCAAAATCTTTTCAAAACGGTCTAATTTTATTACTTTACGCTCACTATGATCACATAAAATAGGAATAATGGTATCAATGCCGATTTCAGTGGCTTTTTCCAAAAACCATTCAAAACGATCATTCATTTTGGTTGGTGCTACTGCTAGATGCAATTGGTAATCTCGTTTAGGTTGCAGCTTAGCACTACTTATATTGACTTGGCATTTTTTAATGTCAGCATTTGTTATTTCAGCATCAAATAACCAACCACTGCCATTGGTTATGTGTAAAACATCGCCAACAGATTTGCGTAACACTTTTACAATATGTTTGCTTTCCTCTTTATCAAAAGTAAAAGAGGAAGTAGTTTCGCTTATATAAGGATTGTAAAATAACTGCATTATCTAGTGCTTTCAACAACTTTTAGGACTTTTATTTCTTTGATGCTTTTTTTGTCATGCGTTTTCTTTACCACATAATACCATTGGTTTGACTCTACATTTACAGTAAATATATCATCTTTTTGATGGGTGTCATTCATGACTTGTTGTTCAAATTCAGGAAGCATGTCACCATAAGTAAACCAACCAGAATCACCACCACGTTTTCTGTTTTTATCCATTGAATATTGCAAAGCCAAATCTTTGAATGAAACTCCACGTTTGTGTTTTTCAATAATTTGTGGTCGTAAACTTTCAATACTGCTAATGGATAACTCTTTGCCATCTAGAAGAATGTAGCTCACGCGATAATAAGTAATTTCGTTCTTCTCTAATATCTTATAGTGAATATTTTCACCTTCTCTTTTAATGACTTTATGGCCTCCATTGGAGAGCTTTAAAAGTTCTTCGGTAAGTTTTGTTTTGTGCTTTTCTTCATTAAAGGTGATGATTTTATTTTTTCTGCCATTTTTAGAATCAATAAAACGTTGCGCTTTTTTAATAGTAGTTACAGAATCTAATTCCTTTTGAAGTTCTCTTTGTGCTGAAATTGAAAATGATAATAAAAAGGCAATGACTAGTAACGAATACTTTAGCATAGACAATGGTTGATGATTATAAATTGCAAGAAACTAAAATTTAAAATTATATAGGAAAATGGTTTGTAAGTTTATTAACAGATGTTTTAACAATTAAATCTTCAACCTTGCTGAAGCTGTTACATTCTGCTTTGCAAAATCACCATCTAAAAACTTTAAATAACCAACAATGGCAATCATGGCTGCATTGTCTGTAGTGTATTTAAACTTTGGAATAAAGGTTTTCCAGCCAAACTTTTTTTCTCCAGAAGTTAGAGCAGCTCTAATTCCAGAATTTGCTGAAACGCCTCCACCAATAGCAATTTGTTTGATGCCTGTTTGCTTTACGGCAAGCTTTATTTTATCCATTAAAATACCAATAATTGTATATTGTATTGAAGCACAAATGTCGTTAAGATTCTGGTTTATAAACTCAGGATTCTTTTCAGTTTCACGTTGTACAAAGTAAAGCACTGCAGTTTTTAACCCAGAGAAACTAAAGTTTAAGCCATCCACTTTTGGTTTGGTAAACGGAAATGCTTTTGGGTTCCCAAGTTGTGCACGCTTGTCAATTTCTGGTCCAGCAGGATAACCCAAACCTAAGGTTTTACCAGCTTTATCATAGGCTTCACCAACTGCATCATCAATGGTTTCGCCAATAACTTCCATATCAAAATAGTTGTCTACTCTTACAATTTGTGTATGACCTCCAGAAATGGTCATGGCCAAAAAAGGAAATTCTGGTTTGTCAAATCCATCTTCTTCAATAAAATGAGCCAAGATATGAGCTTGCATATGGTTCACTTCAACTAAAGGAATATCAAGTGCATAAGCCAATGACTTTGCAAATGAAGTTCCAACAAGTAACGAACCCATTAAACCTGGACCTCTAGTAAAAGCGACAGCACTTAATTGTTCTTTTGTAACATTGGCCTTTTGCAATGCTTGATGCACTACTGGAACTATATTTTGTTGGTGAGCTCTTGATGCTAATTCTGGTACAACACCACCATAAGCCTCATGTATTTTTTGGTTGGCTACAACATTGCTTAAAACTTTTCCGTTGTGAATTACCGAAGCTGCTGTGTCATCACATGATGATTCAATTCCAAGAACATAAATATTTTGTGAACTCATTAGCATAGTTTAGGCACAATAATTGTTTAATTTGTTGTGCAGTAAGACATTGAATGGTCGTTATTCAATCAAATTGCAAAGAAATAAAAAAAATACTTTAGAACCTTGAAAACACATCTATAAATTGATAGGTTTACAGAGTCAAATTATTAGAATTTTTACATTAATTTTATACCTTTAAGAACATATCAAAAAAGCATTTAAAATAGTATCGAAATTTATAGCAATAATTTTGCTATTGTTCATCATTTTGGTGCTAATACTATCTGTTCCTGCTGTTCAAACCTCTATTGGTAAAAAAGCTACAAAATGGGTTAATGATACTTATAAAACAAACATAAATATTGGTAAAGTAGGACTTCAGTTTAATGGTGACGTCGAACTTAAGAACATTTATATTGAAGATTACAAAAAAGATACTTTAGTCAATATTGTTGAGCTCAATACCTCTATTTTAAGTTTTAGAAAGTTATATCAAAACAAACTCGCCTTTGGCGATGTTGATATCATTGGTATGAATTTGAATATTAAAACCTATAAAGGAGAAGATCAAACCAATCTTGATGTGTTTGTAAATAAGTTGGATAATGATAATCCGAGTACTTCTGAAAACGTGTTCTTGCTCTCATCAAGCGACATTTCAATAATAAACAGCAAATTTAAACTAAGCGATGAAAATAAAGAAACTGTTGATGTTTTAAGATTTAATGATCTAAATATTAATGCAACAGATTTTTTAATTCTTGGACCAAAAGTAAGCGCTCGTATTAACCAGTTAACCTTTAAAGATTCAAGAGGTGTTAACGTGCAAAATATGACCACCAATTTTGCATACTCTAAAACGTCCATGGTTTTTGATGATTTACATATTGAAACTCCAAATTCAGAACTCAATGGCGATTTAAAGTTCAAGTATGATCGTGAAGATTTACAATTTTTTGAAGACAGAGTAGCGCTTATAGCAAACTTTGATAACTCTATAATAGCATTAAACGATCTTAATACATTTTATAATGAATTTGGTGTCAACGAAGTTGCCAGAATAAAAGCTACACTTACAGGAACATTAAATGATTTAACTGCCAATGACTTATATGTTTCCACCTCAAGACAGACCATTATTGATGGTAATGTGAATTTTAAAAACCTACTTAACAAAGAACCAGGAAACTTTTCAATGAATGGTAGATTCAATAAAGTAGTTTCAACATATTCAGATTTAAAGGCACTTTTGCCCAATGTGCTTGGTAACTCCATACCCTCAGTTTTAGATAAATTAGGAAGATTTGATATTCAAGGAACAACCAAAATAACAGCTGCCAATATTGATGCAAACGTAGATGTTCAGACCGATTTGGGAATTATTTTAGCTGAATTGGAATTGCATGATGTTAACAACATAGATAATGCATCTTACAAGGGAAATATCATATTTGATGAGTTCATAATTGGTGACATCCTTAACGACCCAAAAATTGGCAAAGTATCTTTAAATGTTGATGTTGATGGAAAAGGCTTCACTTTAGATAATTTAAATACACTTATAAAAGGTGATATCTACGGCTTAAATTACAATGATTATTACTATTCAAATATTGATGTTAACGGAACCGTTAAGAACAAAAAATTTAATGGTGATCTAATTGCTAAAGATGATAATCTTGATTTCGCATTTACTGGATTGGTTAATTTTTCTGAAAATGAAAACAACTACGATTTTACAGCAAATGTTAATCATGCCAATCTCAATGCTTTAAATTTTGTAAAAAAGGACAGTATTTCAGTCTTTAAAGGATTGGTAAAAATGAACATGAAAGGCACTAGTATTGATGATGCTTATGGCAACATCACCTTTCAGAACACACTTTACACCAACCAAAATGACGAGTATTACTTTAAAGATTTTGCCATATCGTCAAGTTTTGACAATGGGGAACGAACACTACATGTAAATTCTCCAGATATCATTGAAGGCACTATGAAAGGGAAATTTAAAATTAGTAATGTAGCCAAACTTGTTGAAAATTCTTTAGGGAATATTTATACTAATTATAATCCGCATTTAATTGATAGTAATCAGTACATCGATTTCAATTTTAAAATCTATAATAAAATTGCAGAAGTGTTTTATCCAGACCTAAAACTTGGAAGTAATACTTTTTTTAGAGGACGCATTGAGAGTGATGCAAAAGAGTTCAACCTCATTTTTAAGTCTCCAAAAATTAGTTTCGCCGAAAATTTTGCAAATAATATCGAATTAAGGCTCAACAACAAAAACCCTTTATATAATACCTATGTCGAGATTGACAGTATCGATACAAAGTACTACGATGTTTCAAAATTCAGTTTGATTAATGTTACTTTAAATGACACTTTATTTATAAGATCAGAATTTAAAGGAGGCAAGACAAATAGAGACCAATTTGACATGAATTTGTATTACACAATAAACAAAGAAAATAAATCTGTAATTGGCTTTAAAAACTCTGAAATAAACTTCAAAAACAATCAGTGGTATATTAATGAAGAGAGGAATAAGGATAATAAAATAGTATTTGACAGATCTTTCAATAATATAGACATAAGAGATATCATAATGACTCATAACGATGAGTCTATTAAGCTCTCAGGTACAATACAAGGTGAGGATACTAAAAATATTAATTTAGATTTTCAAGATGTTGATCTCGCTAAAGTAACTCCAGATATTCAAGATCTTTTACTAGAAGGAAATATAAATGGAATTGTAAATATTAGGCAACAGAACGGGAATTACATACCTGAATCTGATGTTACAGTTGATAATTTTAAAGTAAACGACAATAATCTTGGAAGCTTTAGAGCTAATATTGTAGGTAACCAAACCCTTACCAATTACGATGTCAATATCTCTTTAAAGGAAGATAGCAACCAATCCTTATCAATAGTAGGAAATCTAGATGTTGTTGGTAAAGACTCTAACATAGATTTAGAAGTAAATTTCAATGATTTTATTTTAGAGCCACTAAACCCATTTGGTGATGGTGTTATTACAGATATACGCGGTTATGTTTCAGGAAACGCTAGAGTTTTTGGAAAACTAGACAGGCCTCAAATAAATGGTGAATTAATACTGGATGATGGTGGTTTGGCTATTCCGTATTTAAATGTAAATTATGGATTTGAAGACGAAACAGAAATTCAGTTAACAGGCCAGAGCTTTATTTTTAATGATGCCGAACTAACCGACACTGAGTTTTTCTCTCGTGCCAATTTAAGCGGCAAAATAAACCATGTGAATTTTTCAAATTGGTCTATTGACCTAGATATTAACTCAGAAAGATTGTTAGTTCTAAACACCCAAGACAGTGAAGATGCACTTTATTACGGAACTGCTTTTGTAGATGGCGATATCAATATAAAAGGTCCAACAAATCAACTCATTATTGCTGCAGATGTAACCACAGAAGAAGGTACAGTTTTTAAAATTCCGTTGAACGACACAGAATCTTTAGGAGATAATTCCTATATACATTTTTTAAGCCCAGAAGAGAAAAAGGCCAAACTAAGAGGAGAAACACTAGTAGCAAATGAAATTTCAGGATTGGAAATGGATTTCGATTTAACTGTGAACGAAAACGCAGAGATTGAAATTGTTATGGACAGAAACTCTGGAAGCACTATTAGAGGTCGTGGCAATGGTGGCTTATTAGCACAAATAAATACCAATGGTCGCTTTAATATGTATGGCGACTTTATTATTAAAGAAGGAACATATAACTTTATCTATGGAGGAGTAATACAAAAAGATTTTAGAGTTGTTCAAGGTGGGACATTAGTTTGGGAAGGTAGTCCTTTACAAGCAGAAATAAATATAGAAGCCATTCACGACAACATTACTGCAAACCCTTCAATCCTTCTAGATAATCCTACAAATCAGAGTATTCCTGTTGAAGTGAAAATCCATTTAACCGAAAGGTTAGAACTACCAACATTAGACTTTGATTTAGTGTTTCCAAACGTAAATTCAACAATTAAATCTGAGCTTGAATATAGATTGAGCGATAAAGATGAAAAACAATTTCAAGCTTTGTCATTATTGGCAACAGGCTCTTTTAGAAGTGATTTATCCACACTAGGCGGCCAAGATGCATTAGGCTTAATTTCAGACAGAGTTACTACAATGCTCAATGACATTATATCGTCCGAAAATGGAAAACTTGATATTGGTCTCAACCTTGAAATTGGTGAAAATAATCCAAATTATGTAACTGATAGCAGAGTAGGTGTTACTTTATCTACAAGGCTTAGCGATCGTGTTCTAATTAATGGTAAAGTTGGAGTTCCTGTTGGAGGTGTTAATGAAACTGTAATAGCTGGAGATTTTGAAGTTGAAGTTTTATTAAATGAAGACAGAACTTTATCCTTAAAATTTTTCAACAGAGAAAATAGCATCCAGAATTTTGGAGAACAAATTGGCTACACACAAGGCTTGGGAATATCATATAACGTAGAGTTTGACAATTTAAATGAGCTCTTCCAGAAACTCTTTAAGAAAAGAGACGCTACTATAAATAAAACATCTAATAAGAAAGCAAAAGAAAAGGATAACCCACTTTCAGAATTCAACACCTTCAAGAAAAAAGATTCAACGAGCGTTCAAAAATCTAACAACTTATAGATTGTTGGTAAATTATTTTTAACAAAAAAAGTTCTAGTTTTAGGTTTTAGTTAAAATATGATAAAACTTAGCTTTTTTGTAGTTTTAGTTTATTAGTTTTACTATTTCAAAAAAGTAAAAATGCCAAAAAATATAAAAAAAATCGGAGTTATGACTTCTGGTGGCGATGCGCCAGGAATGAATGCTGCAATTCGGTCTGTAGTTCGTGCCTGTGCTTATCATAATATTGAATGCGTTGGTATTTATAGAGGTTTTGATGGTGTCATAGAAGGAGATTTTAAAGAAATGAACGCTCGTAGTGTAAAAGACATTATCAATAAAGGAGGAACCGTTTTAAAATCTGCACGCTCAAATGAGTTTAGAACCAAAGAAGGCCGTAAAAAGGCATTCAGCAGTTTAGTAAATGCAGGAGTTGATGCTTTAGTAGTAATTGGTGGTGATGGTACGTTTACAGGAGCACTTATTTTTAATGAAGAATTTAATTTTCCAGTTATTGGAATTCCAGGAACTATTGATAATGATATTTATGGAACAACACACACTTTAGGCTATGATACAGCATTAAACACAGTCGTTGAAGCCATCGATAAAATAAGGGATACGGCAAGTTCGCATAACAGATTGTTTTTTGTGGAAGTAATGGGTCGTGATGCTGGACATATTGCTTTAAACGCTGGAGTTGGTGCAGGAGCAGAAGAGATTTTAATCCCTGAAGAAGACTTAGGTTTAGACAGGCTTTTAGATTCTTTAAAACGAAGTAAACAATCCGGAAAATCATCTAGTATTGTAGTTGTTGCAGAAGGAGATAAAATTGGAAAAAATGTGTTTGAACTTAAGGATTATGTAGATGAAAATATGCCAGATTACGATGTTCGTGTCTCAGTTTTGGGTCATATACAGCGTGGTGGAAGTCCTTCATGTTTTGATCGTGTATTGGCAAGTAGAATGGGAGTTAAGGCTGTTGAAACTTTATTAGAAGGAAAAACTAATTTCATGGTTGGTCTTCTTGATAATAAAATGGAATTAACACCTTTGGAAAATGCAATAAAAGGAAAGTCAGAAATAAATTTAGAACTATTACGTGTGTCAGATATAATGACAACTTAATAAAAAATAGAAATAAAAATATGTCAAAAATAAAAATAGGAATTAACGGTTTTGGTAGAATAGGAAGACTCGTTTTTAGAGAAACTTTTAAAAGAGATAATTTAGATGTTGTTGCAATAAACGATTTGTTAGATGTTGAACATTTAGCTTACTTATTAGAGTATGATTCAGTTCATGGACGTTTTGATGGTACTATCGAAATAAAGGAAGGGAGCTTAGTTGTAAACGGAAAAACCATTAGAGTTACTGCAGAACGTGATCCAAAAAACTTAAAATGGAACGAAGTTGGAGCAGAAATCATTGCAGAATGTACTGGAATTTTCACCACTTTAGAAACCGCTAACTATCACCTGCAAGCTGGAGCTAAAAAAGTCGTAATTTCTGCACCATCAAAAGATGCTCCAATGTTTGTAATGGGAGTTAACAACCATAAACTTAAAGCTACAGATACCATTGTTTCAAATGCATCATGTACAACCAACTGTTTGGCTCCTTTGGCTAAAGTTATCAATGATAATTTTGGACTTGAAGAAGGTTTAATGACTACAGTTCATGCAACAACTGCCTCACAACTAACAGTTGATGGTCCTTCAAAAAAAGATTACAGAGGAGGAAGAAGCGCATTAATAAATATTATTCCAGCTTCAACTGGAGCAGCAAAGGCTGTTGGTAAAGTTATACCTGAACTCAATGGCAAATTAACAGGAATGGCTTTTAGAGTACCTACTGCTGACGTTTCGGTTGTAGATTTAACTTTCAGAACACAAAAAGAAACATCTTTAGATGAAATTAAAAAAGTGTTTAAGAAAGCCTCTGAAACTTCAATGAAAGGTGTATTGGCATATACTGATGAACTTGTTGTATCTCAAGATTTTGTTGGTGATACACATGCAAGTATTTTTGATGCTGATGCTGCAATTGAATTAAATTCAAGATTCTTCAAAGTCGTGTCTTGGTATGATAATGAGTTTGGCTATTCCAGCAAATTAGTAGATTTAATTGAATATATACACAATTTATAATATAGTATTATGATATGCTGCTAATCACTATCTTTGGTTAGCAGTTTTTTTATTCACAAATTTCAATATTATGATTTTTATTGTTGATAGTGGTTCTACAAAATGTGATTGGTTGGCCATTGACAAAAACGGAAAACAATTACTAGAAAAGCAGAGAACTAAAGGGATGAATCCTGCTATATTGAGTGAAAAGAAATTAATAAAAATCATAAAAGCTAATACAACTATTAATCAAATAAAAATTGAGGTAACTCATATCTTTTTCTATGGAGCAGGATGTGGTACAGAAAAACCTAGGCTTTTGTTAAAACGTGTGTTAGAAGAATTTTTTATTAATGCCGAAGTACAAGTAAAAGAAGATACGTATGCAGCAGTTTACGCAACTTTAGGTAGCAATTTAACACCAGCTGTTGTATGTATTTTAGGAACAGGTTCCAATTGTAGTTATTTTAATGGGAAATCTCTAGAACAGCGAGTAAAATCACTAGGTTATTCAATCATGGATGATGCCTCTGGAAATTACTTTGGCAGACAATTAATAAGAGATTATTATTTTAATCACATGCCAGAAAATTTAAAAGTTTCGTTTGCAGAAAAGTATAATATGGATTCTGATTTCATTAAGTATCACTTATATAAGCAACCCAACCCAAATGCTTATTTGGCTAATTTTGCTGAGTTTATGTTCCTCAACAAAGATTCTGAATATATACAAAACCTGATTAGAAATGGTATTCGTTTGTTTGCAAAAAATATGATTTTGCAATTTAAAGATGTATTACCAAATGTCCCAGTACATTTTGCAGGTTCAATAGCTTATCTTTCCCAAAATGAAATTAAAGAAGTTGCCAAAGAAATGGACTTTACTGTTGGTAATTTTGCAAGACGTCCAATAGAAGGACTAATCAATTACCATAGCAGAAAATTACTTAAAGACTAGTTTTGTAAACTTGGTTTTCCTGCTCAGCAACTCTTATAAATGTAGTACGTTTAGTGAGTTCCTTTAATCTTTGCGCTCCAACGTAAGTACAAGTGCTTCTAAGTCCACCAAGAATATCTTGTAAAGTTGTATCAACATCGCCTCTGTAAGGAACTTCAACGGTTTTTCCTTCGCTTGCTCTGTATTCGGCAACACCACCAACATGCTTTTCCATGGCAGTTTGTGAACTCATGCCATAAAACTTTTTAAATGGTTTACCATTATGTTCTACTAATTCACCACCACTTTCATCATGTCCTGCTAGCATACCACCAAGCATTACAAAATCTGCTCCAGCACCAAAGGCTTTTGCTATATCGCCAGGATTCGTGCAGCCTCCATCACTAATTATTTGTCCGCCTAGACCATGAGCAGCATCAGCACACTCTATTATAGCAGACAGTTGCGGATATCCAACTCCAGTTTTAACTCGCGTAGTACATACGCTTCCAGGACCAATACCAACTTTTACCACATCTGCTCCAGAGAGTAGTAATTCTTCAACCATTTCTCCAGTAACCACATTACCAGCAATAATGACTTTGTCTGGGTATTGTCCGCGGGTTTGCTTTACAAAATCTGCAAAGTATTCACTATAACCATTAGCCACATCAATGCAAATAAATTTATATTGTGGATTGAATTCTAATATAGCAGCTAATTTTTCAGAATCCTGCTTGCCAATTCCAGTGCTTATAGCTATATAGTTTTCGATGCCTTCTGGTGCTTGCGACGAAAAAACATTCCAATCGGTTATTGAATAATGTTTATGTATTGCAGTGAACAGTTTTTGGTTTGATAGTGCAAGAGCCATTTCAAAAGTGCCAACTGTATCCATATTTGCTGCCATGATTGGAATTCCTTTCCAAACATAATCACTATGCATAAACTTGAATTCTCTATTTAAATCAACCTGAGACCTACTTTTTAATGTAGATCGTTTTGGACGAATCATAACATCTTTAAACCCTAATTTAATGTCATATTCAATGCGCATAATCTAAAGTATTTGGTTACTATCAAATTTAAGAATTATTCAACGAATCCTTATGATTAGTTATTAACAACTTTTGAATGTTATATCAAATTGAAATATATTGTAACCTCACTTTTTACATAAAACAAACTCATATTAATTAAACATTTTATAGCTTTTATAATCGTCTTTATGAATAATCCAATTAAGTATTTTATAATTTTTCTTAGTGTTATAACAAGTAATCTAACTTTTGCACAGCAGCAAACAGATAGTAAGTTACTGACAATTGATAGAATTTATAATTCAAACGAATTCTTACAAGATTTTGAACGTCCAATGCAATGGATTGAAAATGGAGAAGCCTATATCATTATCGAAAAATCAAACTCTGTAAGTGGAGGAGATGACCTGATTAAATATACTTCAGAAAAGCAAGAGCGAAGTGTTTTCATTTCAGCTGAATCTTTACTCGTTAATGGAAAACCTCTGCAGATTAGCAGTTTTACCTTGTCTGACGATGGTACAAAGGTGTTATTTTTAAACAATACAAGTCGTGTTTGGCGTTCATACACCAAAGGAGATTATTGGGTTTACGATTTCAACACAAAAAAGCTTAAGCAATTAGGAATTTCTTTCAAGCCATCATCTTTGATGTTTGCCAAATTTTCAGCAGATAACAAATATGTTGCCTATGTACAGAATTTTAATGTTTATAAAGAAGATTTTTCAACAGGAAAAGTGACACAACTTACATTTGATGGTACTGGAGCCATCATCAATGGAACCTTTGATTGGGCTTATGAAGAAGAATTTGGGAAACGCGATGGTTTTTCATGGAGCCCGAAAGCAGATTTTATAGCCTATTGGCAAATAGATGCTAGTGAAATTGAGGCGTTTTACATGATTAATAATACAGATTCTATCTACTCCAAGCCAATTCCATTACAATATCCAAAAGTTGGTAGAGAACCTTCTGGCGCAAGGCTTGGGTTGATTAATCTAAGCTCAAATAAAACAGAATGGCTGCCAATTCCCGGAGGTGAAAAAGAAAATTATATTCCTGGAATGCAGTGGGTTAATGACGATTTGATGCTGATTCAACAAATGAACCGTCATCAAAACCAATTGATTGTGTGGTCTTATCAACCTTCAACAAAATCACTTAAAAAAGTGTATACAGAAGTGGAAGATACTTGGGTAGATTTAGGTTATCCAGACATTTCAGCTGATGGATGGGGAAATAACGACTTACCAATTGTTGATAATGGTTCAGCATTTTTAAGAATGACAGAAACAGACCAATGGAGACACATTTACAAGGTTAATATTACATCAGGAGAAAAAACACTCATTACGCCTTTTGATTATGATGTGGCATCCATTCGTCCAGCAACTGATAAAGAGTTGTATTTTATAGCTTCTCCAACTAATAGTACACAACGCTATTTGTATAAGACAGATTTAAAAGGCAAAGGCAATGTAAAACGAGTTACACCTGCAAGTTATGAAGGTGTTAATAACTATAGTTTTGCTCCAAACGGAAAATATGCTAAACACATCCATCAAAGCACTTCTGAGCCTAGAACAAGCCATTTAGTCGAACTCCCTTCTCATAAAATCATTAAAGCTTTAGCTGAAAATAAAGCATACAAAGCAAAACTAAATTCTCTTGACTTACCTGAAGTTAAGTTTACCAAAGTGACTACAGAAGAAGGCATTGAGATTGATGTGCGTATGGTGCTTCCAACAAATTTTGATGAAACCAAAAAATATCCTGTTTTGTTCCATGTATATGGCGAACCATGGTCGCAAGTAGCTACTGATACTCAAATTGGTTTGTGGAACATTATGATGGCTCAAAAAGGCTATGTCATTATTGATATGGACAATAGAGGTACACCTTGTTTAAAAGGGAGTGCCTGGCGCAAAAGTATTTATAGAAAAATCGGTGTTATTAACGTACTAGACCAAGGTCAAGCCGCAAGAGAAATTCTAAAATTGAGTTATTTGGATAATGAACGAACTGCAGTTTGGGGCTGGAGTGGTGGAGGCTCTATGACACTCAACCTGATGTTTAAATATCCAGAAATTTATAAAACAGGAATTGCAGTTGCTGCTGTTTCTAACCAGTTGATTTATGATAACATTTACCAAGAACGATACATGGGATTGCCACAAGAAAACAGAGAAGATTTCATCAATGGTTCACCGATAACCTATGCCAAAAACTTAGAAGGAAATTTACTCATTGTTCACGGAACAGGTGATGATAATGTACATTATCAAAGCGCAGAAATGCTTATTAATGAACTGATAAAATACAATAAACAATTTCAGGTGATGCCTTATCCTAATCGATCACATGGCATTCGTGAAGGAGAGAATACCACAAGACATTTGTATACTATGTTAACTAACTACTTGTTAAATAATACGCCTCCTAATTAGAGTTTATTTTACAGCAATCATACTGATTTCAACATTGACATCTTTTGGCAAACGCGCAACTTGAACTGTTTCTCTTGCTGGTGCAGTAGCTTCATTAAAATAGCTACCATACACTTCATTAATTTGCGAGAAGTTATCCATATCACTAATAAAAATGGATGTTTTTACAACATTTTCAAAAGTCATTCCAGCTTCTGTAAGTACAGCTTTCATGTTTTCCATAACCTGCTTGGTTTCGGTTTTAATATCATCTAAAACCAAGGCCATAGTTTCTGGATTAAATGCTATTTGACCAGATGTATAAAGTGTATTTCCGCTTAAAACGGCTTGAGAATATGGTCCTATTGGAGCAGGAGCTTTTGATGTAGTAATGATTGTTTTCATAAAAATTGCTTTAAAAATTTTAAATTATAGATTTTAAATTGATAAGTGCCAACTGGCTAAAGCTGTCTATCACTTTGTCTACGTTTATCATATTTTATATCACTTAGAATACTAGATTTTATACCAATAAAGAAATTCCATGAGCTTCTTGTGCTAAATGGAATCCATGAAAAATTCATTCGCCAGCTTAATAAATCTCGTTCAAAACGTAACTGTGTATAGGTAATTCCTTTGCTTTTTAAATCGTAACCAGAAGAAGCACCAACACTCCAACGTGGTGACAAATCCACATTTCCAGAAACCATCAATGAATGTGAGGAGATTTCATTTTCACGTCTTGTATTGGAATAATTAACAGCATAAGCAAAGTTTAGGCTCCAAGGAATTTTATAATTGTACAATTCACTTGGTTCCTCTTCCACATCTCTTTCATTATCAGTGTTAAGTCTTTGGTCTGCAAAATCCTGAGGCTTTCCAAATAAATCATCATCACGTCCACCACTTCGCAATGATTCTTCCCTTGACCTTTGATCTTGTGGAGTTTCCTTTATTTCTTTGCCACCAAACATTTGGCTACTTAAAGAGTAGTTCAATGTTAAGTTTGCACTTGTTAACCTAAATAGGCTTCCACCATTATCTATATTGAATTTATCAATTTTAGCGTTATTGCTATCAAGTGCATAAGGATCTAAAGTAGCTCCAAAATTAATGCGCATTTTGTTGTCTAAAATTTGTGTATCACCAGTCATTCTTACAGGACTCCATCGTAATGAATCTGCAGCAATATTGTAAGTCGTTGTGAAATTCAAATTATTAAGCAATATAATCTTTTTAGGTTCTGTTGCAGTGCTATCCTTGTCCCTTACTTTAGCTTCAAAATTATTACTTAGTGATAAACCTATAGAGCTTGATAATTGTTTGTTTGGGCTTCCAAAAATAGAGTTTTCAAATCGTGTGTATTCAACTTCATCAGTTGTTAAGCCATTCGCATCAATTACCTCATAAGTTTCATAGTATTTATCAAAAGCTGGAGTTAAGCTATAACTGATAGATGGACGCATAACATGTCTGATGGTTTGAATTTTCTTGTCTTCACCAAAGTTAAACATTCCATAAATAGTGGTGCCTAAGCTCATATTAAAGTTGTAGGTTCTAAAGGAGTCAAAATTATTCAATTCAGTTTCAACAACTTTTTCCAGTTCTTGGTCATAGCGTTTGTTTATTGTGTTCAATGTCCATGATTCTTCATAATTTGCACCAGTACTGAAACTCAAATATTTAAAAAGCTTAAAGTTAGTTGTGAGCGGAATGCTATGTTGTATGCCTATTTTAGCATCATCAAACATTTCCTTTTTAAAGAAAAGGGAATCGGTTGTTTGGATTCTGTTTTCACCACGAACATTGTATTGAAAGTTTACATTTTGTACAAACCCTTTTTTAGAGCCTATTTTTGGTGCAAAAGGGTAAATTCTGCTTACACTTCCTTGAAATGTTGGAAGTGTCATATTGATGGCTTGAGTTTGCGTGTTTTGAGAGTGCGTAGCTGTTAAATTTAAATTTACTTGTGGTTCTCCCTGAAATGTTTTGGAATATGAAACCGAAGATGATAATGTATTATTTAAAAAATTAGAAGCATTTAGTTGATTTATAGATTGCTGATAATAACGACTACTTCCTAAGTTAACTGAAGCAGAAAATCTCGAATTTGGATTCGCTTTTGCATCTTGAGCATGCGACCATCTAATATTGTAAATAGAGCTTTTGGCATAATCAGGAAAACCACGTTCGCTTGTAATTAAGTTTTCGTAACGAAAACTCAAATTCCCTCTAAATTTATATCGTGCCGCATATTGATTCTGCATTCGTAAACCATAACTACCATTGGTATAATAATCTCCTGTAACTGCTAAATCTGCATAATCACTAATAGCAAAATAGTAACCACCATTTTGAATATTGTAGCCTCTGTTGCTATCTTCTCCAAAGGAAGGAAAAATAATTCCTGACGTTTGTTTTTGCGTTAACGGAAAATAAGCAAAAGGCAAACCTATAGGTGTTGGTACATCTGCGATAAACATATTGGTCAATCCTGTTACAACCTTTTTTCCAGGCACTATTTTTGCTTTTCGCATTAAGAAATAATACTCAGGATCTTCAGGATCAGCAGAGGTTGTAAATTTGCCTCTATTTATAAAATAAACCGAATCGTTTTCCTTTTTAGTTTTTTCAGCAATAATGTAGCCACCACTTTGTTCTGTTTTTGAGTTCCAAACCAACGCTTTTTCAGTATCAAAATTAAATCTAATAGAATCTGGTTCAATTACATCTTGCCCTTGTTTAAAAACAGGAGCTTGAGAATAGTTTCCTAAACTGTCCTTTAAACGTCCTGCATAAACTTCATTGTTTTCATGATTAATAACAATGATTCCAGCAGTGATTTCCATATCCAAGTACGTCACTTTGGCATTGTTGTACAAATAGGTTTTTTGTTCTTTTCTGTTAAAAGATACGTAATCGGTTGCAGAATATTTTACAACATCTTCTATCATTCCTTTTTTCTTCGGAATGGTATCCAGTTTTATAGTGTCTTGTTCCCTTAATGGTCTTTGAATTTGAAATAATGAATCAACAGAAGTTTTAAGTGTATCTTGTACTGCTGATGCTTTTATTGGTTTGGTTTTAGGTGGAATATCTTGAGCAAAGCTAAAAGTGTTCATAAACACTGTAAAACTTAGGGCGAAAAGTATATGAAAGATGTTTGTTCGCAACGCTTTTAGATGTATTTTTGCAAAAGTATGGCTCGGTTTTTGAATAGCCAAAACTACATAAATTTTTTTTGTGATTTTTGTGATTATGAGAAAATTATGATTAATAAAATAAACCGAGTTTTAAAGCCGTTAAAGTCTCTATGCAAACGAAGTTAAAATACCTTTTAGTATCCCTTATATTATTATTTACACTTAGCCTTAGTGCACAGCCGTCTAATGACAAATTTATAGTGGTTTTAGATCCTGGACATGGTGGAAAAGACCCTGGAAGACCAACAAAATTCGATTCAGAAAAAAAGATAGCTTTAAATATTGCACTTAAAATTGGTGAAATGCTCGAAAAGAATGACGATATCAAGGTTATTTACACCAGAAAAAAAGATGTCTTTGTAGATTTACACGAACGTGGTGCAATTGCCAATCGTGCAGATGCAGATTTGTTTGTGTCTATACATTGTAATGCTCATGATACGCAAGCTTATGGTGCCGAGACTTGGGTTTTAGGAACTAAAAGAGGAGAAACCAATTTTAATGTTGCAAAGGCCGAAAACGAAGTGATTTTGCTTGAGGATGACTACGAAAAGCATTATGAAGGTTACGACCCAAACGCTCCAGAATCCATCATTGGGTTAATGTTAATGAATGAAGACTATCTTGACCAAAGTATTTTGTTAGCTAGTTATTTGCAAAATAATTTTGAAAGCAAACTTAAACGAAAAAATAGAGGTGTAAAACAAGCTGGTTTCATTGTATTGCATCAAACCTACATGCCAAGCGTATTGGTTGAAACAGGTTTTATTACCAATTTAAATGAAGGTAAATATTTAAGTTCTGATAAAGGACAGACTGAAATGGCTACCTCTATAAAAGATGCTATTCTTAAATATAAAAACAGCCTAAATGGAGTTGATGATGATTTAATTATTGGCACTTCAGGCGAAGTCTATTCCAATAACAGCGACTCTGAAATATATCCAGACATTACTTTTAAAGTTCAAATTGCTGCAAGTACCAGAAAACTGGAAACTAAATCATATAATTTTAAGGGATTAAGTGATATTTCAAGAGAATTAATTAATGGTATTTATAAGTATTATTACGGCTCAACGTCTAATTATAATACTATAAAGGCACAAAGATTAGAAGCTTTGGAAAAAGGTTATAGCACTTGTTTTATTGTGGCTATTAAAAACGGAGAACAGATTCCTTTAAGTGATGCTTTGAAATCATCTTCTAATTAGAATAATTCTTTTAAAATTAATTGCTAATTTTGTCACTAATCAAACAAGTAAACTGTGCAAATTTCCAGAGAAGTAAAAACAGCCGTTTTAGTCATTATAAGCTTAATTCTTATTGTTTTTTTATTCAACTATTTGAAGGGTCAGAATTTACTGGATTCTTCTCGTAAGGTTTATGTTATTTATGATAATGTTGAAGGTTTGGCCTCATCAAGTCCTGTAACCATAAATGGACATGCTATCGGTAAAGTCCAAGAAATTGGATTTGCAGATGATGGTTCAGGGAAAATTAAAGTATTAATGCTTATTGAAGATGATTTTCAATTCTCTAAAAACAGTAAAGCAGAACTTTACGATACTGGACTCATTGGTGGAAAAGGTATAAGTATTGTTCCTGCTTTTGATAATGCCGAAAACGTAATCTCTGGAGATGTGCTTCAAGGCTCTGTGAAACCTGGACTTATGGACATGGTTGATAACACCTTAACACCTCTTCAAGATAAAATTGGAGCTGTGCTAATTACTGCAGACTCACTGCTTGCTAACCTAAATGATATTTTTGATGAGCCTACTAAACGCAATTTAAAAAGTGGGATTTCTCAATTAGAGACTACCATTGCTTCATTTAAAAACACGTCTATTTCCATCAATCAATTAATTGCAAATAATAAAGAGAAGTTAGATAATACACTTGCTAATGTTGAGGATGTTTCCTCCAATCTTTCTAGTATTACAGATTCTATTGCTAATGCAAATCTGACAAAAACCATTAACGATTTGCAAGCTACTGTGACTAATTTTGATAAACTATTGTCTAGCATAGAAAGTGGAGAAGGCTCAATCGGGAAACTGTTAAAAGACGAAGGACTCTACAATAATCTTGAAGGAGCTTCTAAACAATTAGAAGAGCTGTTGCAAGACATGAAATTAAATCCGAAGCGTTACGTGCATTTTTCATTATTTGGAAAAAAAGCAAAAGTGTATGATGCTGAAGGAAACGAAATTAAAGAACAAAAGAATTAAATATGGATTATTTACCAAATATTCTTTTTGCTGTAATCCTTATTCTAGGAATAGGATATTTTGCTAAAAACATTAGCAAACTCAGACGAAACATCAAATTAGGTCAAGATATAGATGTTTCAGATAATAAATCGCAACGTTGGAAAAATATGGCCATGATAGCACTTGGTCAAAGTAAAATGGTTGTACGACCTGTTGCTGGATTTTTGCATATCATAGTTTATTTAGGGTTTATCATAATTAATATTGAAGTTCTTGAAATTGTCATTGATGGCTTGTTCGGAACACATCGTGTTTTATCAGGATTAGGAAGTTTTTATGGATTTCTAATTGCTTCTTTTGAAATACTAGCAGTTCTTGTACTAATTGCAGTCATTGTATTTTGGGTTAGAAGAAACATTATAAAACTAAAACGTTTCTGGAAACGAGAAATGACAAGTTGGCCAAAAAACGATGCCAATTACATTCTGTACTTTGAAATGGTTTTAATGACGCTGTTTTTAGTGATGAACGCTACAGATGTTCAGTTTCAAGAGATGAATTCAGGAAATGCTATTAGTCAATTTATTGCACCTTGGTTTGAAGGTTTTTCAGAATCAACCTTGCATCTTATTGAGCGTTCAGCGTGGTGGTTGCACATTATAGGCATTTTAATATTCTTAAACTATTTATATTTCTCTAAGCATTTACACATTCTATTAGCTTTTCCAAACACCTATTATGGAAGCTTGCAACCAAAAGGTCAGCTAAACAATTTAGAAGCTGTTACCAAAGAAGTAAAAATGATGATGGATCCAAACGTAGATCCTTTTGCAGCTCCAGAGCCTGGAACAGAAAGCGATATGCCAGCAAAATTTGGAGCTAGCGATGTACAAGATTTAAATTGGGTGCAATTGCTCAATGCTTATACGTGTACAGAATGTGGTCGTTGCACAAGCGAATGTCCTGCAAACCAAACAGGAAAGCAGTTGTCACCCAGAAAAATCATGATGGACACTCGTGATCGCTTGGAAGAAGTTGGTAAAAATATAGATGCCAACAAAGGTGTGTTTAAGGATGATGGTAAGCAATTATTAGATGATTATATTACTCGAGAAGAGCTTTGGGCTTGTACATCATGTAATGCCTGTGTTGAAGCGTGTCCTGTAAATATAAATCCATTGTCGATTATCATGGATATGAGACGTTATTTGGTCATGGAGCAGTCTGCTGCACCAACCGAATTGAACAATATGATGACCAATATTGAGAATAATGGAGCGCCTTGGCCTTATAATCAAATGGATAGATTAAATTGGAAGAATGAATAATGAAAACGAAAACCTGTGAAGTTCAAACAAATTTTAATATTACTTTTTTTACTTGCTCTAGCTAATAAAGCCATAGCACAAGGATACCAAAAAGATTCCTTGCAAATAAAAGTATATACTGAAATTGAATATGAACAGTACAGAGTAAAATCAATTAAAGCAACTAAAGTGTTTTGTGATTATTGTTCCGAAATCCAATCTGAAAAAATAAAAGAAGAAGCACTAAGATTAGCTTATTTAGCAAGACATAATAGGGATTATATTATGGATAAAGGCATTAAGAAACTTGCCATGTATATAAGGGTTTCAAAAAAAGACTTTGCAGCTCTAAAAGAGGACGATATAGATAATTAAATAAGAAACAATATGAGTAGTAGAAGTGAAGATGAATTGCTGAGTGAAGCCACAGAAAATGGTGCGAAAATAAGCCCTATTTTGCCTGAAGGTGTCAAAAATTATCTAATAGATATTGATGGAACCGTTGGTGAAGATATACCAAATGAAGAACCAGAACGTATGCTAACTGCAGAAGTGTATCCAGATGCATTGGCAACTTGCAATAAATGGTACGACCAAGGACATCGCATTTGCTTTTTTACATCTCGTACTGAAGCTCACAGAGAATACACTGAAATTTGGCTAAAAAAACATGGCTTTAAATATCACAGCTTGTTAATGGGCAAACCAAGAGGTGGTAATTACCATTGGATAGACAACCACATAGTAAAAGCTACACAATACAAAGGAAAATTTACAGACCTCATTGAAAAAGACGTAACCATAGAAGTTTTTGATGATGGTCAACACGATTAATATTGAGATATGAGCGAAACACTTAAAGTGCCAACAATGGCAGAATATACAGCTCAAGGCAAACAACCTGAAGTACTGTTTTGGGTTGGTTGTGCTGGAAGTTTTGATGACAGAGCCAAAAAGATAACTAAAGCTTTTGTAAAATTACTTAACAAAGCTAATGTTGAATTTGCTGTTTTGGGTACCGAAGAAAGCTGTACAGGTGATCCAGCTAAACGTGCTGGAAATGAATTTTTATTTCAAATGCAAGCGGTTACTAATATTGAAGTACTAAATGCTTATGAAGTAAAGACCATTGTTACTGCTTGCCCTCATTGTTTCAATACAATTAAGAATGAATACCCTTCACTTGGTGGAAACTACAAAGTAATGCACCACACACAATTTCTTAAAAACCTTTTAGATGATGGTCGCTTGACTATTGAAGGCGGAAACTTTAAAGGAAAACGCATAACCTTTCACGACCCTTGCTATTTAGGTCGTGCAAACAACGTCTATGAAGCACCTAGAGATTTAATTAGAAAATTAGATGCCGAATTAGTCGAAATGAAAAGCTGTAAAAGCAGAGGATTATGTTGTGGAGCTGGAGGAGCGCAAATGTTTAAGGAACCAGAAAAAGGTGATAAAGACGTTAACGTGGAACGAACTGAACAAGCGCTTGAAACCAAACCAGAAATAATTGCAGCAGGTTGCCCATTTTGTAATACCATGATGACAGATGGTGTAAAAACCAAAGAAAAAGAAAATGATATAGCAGTTATGGATATTGCTGAACTAATCGCTAATGCTCAAGATTTGTAAAATATGCTCGTAGATTTTAATACATTACCAGAAACTTCTCGCATTTGGATTTACCAAGCCAGCCGTTCATTTACAGAAACTGAAATAGAAGACATTAAACAAAAGTTAGATGTATTTATTGAAAACTGGACTGCTCATGGAAGTGATTTACAAGCTGGCTATGAAATTAAATATAAACGTTTTATAGTTATTGCCTTAAATCAAAACTTAAATACTGCAACAGGTTGTTCTATTGATGCTTCTGTTCATTTTATTCAGCAATTAGAGAAAGAATACAACGTGGATTTAATGGATAAAATGAACGTATCTTATAAGCAAGGAGAGTTCATTGCCTACAAACCATTAAATGAGTTTAAACAAATGGCAAAACAACGAGCGGTTTCAAAAAATACGATTGTGTTTAATAACCTCGTTGCCAATAAAGCCGAATATCTTGAAAACTGGGAAGTGCCTGCAAGTGAAAGTTGGCATAGTCGGTTTTTAAATTAAGTAACTCCATTCATATTGTAACTGTTAATTACATTGGTTATAAATCTATCTTAAATTTCATTAATCTTTTTCCTAAAAATGTTATTTTGGCATAGATTTACGTTACATACTATTTAAAGTATTTAATTAATCCCAAACTATGCGCACCATATCGTTATTCATTGTTCTATTCTCAGTATTTCAACTGAGTTTTGGGCAACAATCTACAAATCCTTTATTAACCTCAGATCAAGAAGCTCAACAAAAATGGGTTGATAGTTTGTATCAATCCATGACTTTAAAAGAAAAAGTAGGTCAACTTTTTATGATTATGGTGTTTTCTAGCCAAGATGCTAAAACGCATCAAAGCGTCATCAAGGAGATTAAAGACAACCATATTGGTGGTATTATCTACTCGAAAGGTGGTCCGATACGCCAAGCTAAACTGAACAATTTGTACCAAGCAAGCTCTAAAGTACCTTTATTAATTGGTATGGATGCAGAATGGGGTTTAGGAATGCGTTTAGACTCCACTTATTCGTTCCCTTGGAACATGACCCTTGGAGCAATAAAAGATAATAGACTTATAGAAAGAACAGGAAAGCATATTGGCGAGCACAACAGACGATTAGGCGTGCATTTTAATTTTGCTCCTGTCGTAGATATCAATACCAATCCGAAAAACCCAATAATTGGTAACCGTTCGTTTGGTGAAGATCGTGATAATGTTACTGAAAAAGGACTAGCCTTTATGAAAGGCATGCAAAGTGAAGGAGTACTGGCAACTGGAAAGCATTTTCCAGGTCATGGTGATACAGATCAAGATTCACATGAAACTTTACCAACCATTAGTTTTAATGAAAAACGTATCGATTCCATTGAGCTTTACCCTTACAGAAAGCTTATTAATAATGGACTTGCAAGTATAATGGTTGCACATTTAAATATACCAAGTTTAGAATCACAAGAAGGAATTCCATCATCAATGTCTGAAAACATTGTTACTAATATTTTAAAGGAACGCCTAAATTTTAAAGGCTTAATATTCACTGATGCACTCAACATGAAAGGCGCTTCAAACTATAGCAGCTCTGCTGATGTTGATTTGGCAGCTTTCAAAGCTGGCAACGACGTGCTATTGATTTCTGGAAATGTTACCAAAGGTGTGGCACGATTGGTTGAAGCTGTTGAAAAGGGTGAAATCTCTGAAGAACGTTTGTCTCACTCTGTAAAAAAAATACTGCAAGCAAAATACAAAGTTGGTCTTAACAATTATAAACCTATTGGAACCTATAATTTAGTGGAAGACTTAAATAGGCTTGAAGACGATATTTTATATGAAGAACTTATTGAAAACGCAATCACTGTTGTCAAAAACAAGCCTGATAATTTGCCTCTCAGAAGCTTAGAAACTCGATCTATAGCTTATGTAAAATTAGGAGATGATGATGGAACACCATTTTTAAAAGAACTACAAAAATATGGCAAAGTACACGAGATTAAAGCCGATAGATTAAGCGATTTAATAGGTAAGCTTAACAATTATAATACAGTTATTGTTGGCTTTCACAAATCAAACGATAACCCTTGGAAAGATTATAAGTTTACAGACCAAGAACTCACTTGGTTATATGAAATAGCACGAACCAACAATATCATATTAAATGTTTTTGCAAAACCTTATGCGTTAATGGATTTAAAAACAACTGAGAATTTTGAAAGCATCATGGTAAGCTATCAAAACAGTGAAATAGCTCAACAAAAAGCGGCACAACTAATATTTGGAGGTATAGCGGCAAAAGGAATCTTACCGGTTTCAATAAGCGAAGAGTTTAAAGTTGGTACAGGTATAGAGTTTCCATCAATTAGCAGATTAGGTTATACCATTCCCGAACGTGTAGGCATGAACTCACAACGTCTTGCTAAAATAGATAGTGTTGCACAATACGCAGTAGATGAATTGATGACACCTGGAATACAGTTATTGGTTGCCAGAAAAGGCAAAGTAGTGTACAATAAAAACTTTGGTTTCCACACCTATGACAACAAAGAAAAAGTAAAGTCTACAGATCTTTATGATGTTGCATCTTTAACAAAAATATTGGCTACATTACCACTTTTAATGGAGTTGGAAGAAAAAGGGATTGTTTCACTAGACACAAAACTTTCTGATATTTTGCCAGATTACAAAGGTTCAAATAAGCAAAATGTTACCATCAAAAGAATGCTATCTCACTATGCACGATTAAATCCTTGGATTCCCTTTTATATTAGTACTTTAGATTCGGTTACTAAAAAACCAGATGCAAAATATTATAGAAATAAACGTAGTGAAGCTTTCAACATTGAAGTAACTGATAACTTATTCTTACGCTCTGATTATCAGGATTCTATTCAAGAAATCATCAAAGAAAGTGACATGCTTAGTCGGTTGAGATATCGATACAGTGATTTACCTTATTACATCCTAAAGAAATTTATTGAGAAACATTACGACCAATCGATGGACAACTTAGTGCAAGAGCATTTTTATGAATCTTTGGGAGCAAATTTAACAACATATAATCCAAGGGAAAAATTCAGTAACACACAGATTGTACCTACTGAGATTGATGATTACTTTAGGTATCAAGAAGTACATGGCTATGTGCATGATATGGGAGCTGCAATGCAAAATGGCGTTGGAGGTCATGCAGGAATTTTTAGTAATGCCAATGACGTTGCTAAGATTATGCAACTCTTTTTGCAAAAAGGCTATTATGGAGGAAAACGTTATTTTAAAACACAAACACTTGATAAGTTCAATACCTGCTATTTCTGTGATAATAACAATAGAAGAGGCATTGGCTTTGATAAACCACAACTAGGCGAAGAAGGCCCAACCTGTGGTTGTATTTCCATGACCAGCTTTGGGCACTCAGGGTTTACAGGCACTTATGCTTGGGCTGATCCTGAAGAAGAAATCGTGTACGTGTTTTTAGCAAACAGAACCTGGCCCAAAGCTGGAGCAAATAAATTATTGAGAGAAAATATTAGAACAGAAATTCAACGCTTAATTTACGAAGCGATTGACGAATAAGATATATGAAAATAGGTATAGTATGTTATCCAACATTTGGAGGTAGTGGAGTAGTAGCTACAGAACTTGGTTTAGAACTATCTAAACGTGGTCACGAAATTCATTTTATAACCTACAGTCAGCCTGTTAGATTAGAACTCTTAAACAAGAACGTACACTTTCACGAAGTCAACGTACCTGAATACCCATTGTTTCACTATCAACCTTATGAGCTTGCTTTATCTAGTAAATTGGTAGATATGGTTAAGCTGCACAAAATTGATGTGTTACATGTGCATTATGCCATTCCGCACGCTTATGCAGCTTATATGGCCAAAAAAATGCTACATGAAGAAGGTATTGAAGTTCCTATTGTAACCACACTTCATGGTACAGATATTACGCTTGTTGGAAGTCATCCATTTTACAAATCCGCTGTAGCCTTTAGTATCAACAAATCTGATGCAGTAACCTCAGTTTCTCAGAGTTTAAAAGAAGATACATTGCGATTATTTGATATCACCAACAAAATTCAAGTGGTGCCAAATTTTATCGATTTAGAAAAGCACATCAATCACTATACAGATTGCCAGCGAGCAATGATGGCAGATGATGATGAAAAGATAATAACACATATCAGCAACTTCAGACCTGTTAAGCGCATTCAAGATATCATCCATATTTTCAATAAAATTCAAAAAGAAATTCCAGCAAAACTTATGATGGTTGGCGAAGGTCCTGAAAAAGAACCAGCCGAACGATTATGTGAACGACTAGGTATTGAAGACAAAGTTATATTCTTTGGCAAAAGCCATGAAATAGATAAAATTCTATGCTTTAGTGACTTGTTCTTATTACCTTCTGAAACCGAAAGCTTTGGATTGGCTGCTTTGGAAGCTATGGCTTCAGGAGTTCCTATAATTTCTAGTAATACAGGAGGAATTCCAGAAGTAAACAAACAAGGAGTGTCAGGATTTTTAAGTAATGTTGGCGATATTGATGATATGGTAAAAAATGCCTTGTATATCTTAAAAAATGATTCCATTCTTGCTGAATTTAAAGCTAATGCCAAGAAAGAAGCAGAACAGTTTGATATTCATAAAATAGTGCCATACTACGAAGCCATTTATAAGGAGGCTATGATAAATTGTATTTCAATTTAGGGTCTCATTTAAATTATTTTTTTACCTTTCTGTTCTTAATAAAACTTCAACCAAATGAACAGAAAAGACTTCTTAAATCTCAGCTCAAGAGCTGCTTTATTTTTAGGTGTTTCACCAGCTCTTATTGCTTGTAAAGATGATGCCACAAAAGTAGATAAAGACAAGGTAAACGAAATGCTAAGTGCATCAAAAGCACTTGGTACAGCAGTAGGTTTAGCTCATGCTCCAATTGATAAAGTAAGTGTTGGAATGATTGGTATGGGAAATCGCGGAAGTGTACTCATTCAGATGTTCGAGTATCTTATCAAAAACAATCATGCTGAGATTGTTGCTCTTTCAGATTTAAAAGAAGACAAACTCAATAAAAATAATGACTACCTGAAAACCATTCAACCAAAAGGAGCAGACCTCTATTTTGGAAGCAAAGATGAATGGAAAAAAGTCGCCGAACGTGACGATGTAGATATCCTTATTATTGCAACACCTTGGGAATATCACACCGAAATGTCTGTGTATGGTATGGAGAATGGAAAACACGTAGCTTGTGAGCAACCAATGGCAATGACTCTTGAAGATTGCTGGAAACTTATTGAAGTGGCTGAGCGTACCAAAATGCATTGCATGTATATGGAAAACTGTTGTTTTAATGGTGAAGAACTTTGGGTGCTTAACATGATTAATGAAGGTGTTTTTGGAGATGTCAATCATGCTGAAGGTGCTTATATACACGACTTACGTAAACACATGATGGATGAAACCTATTACGAAGATCAATGGCGCATCAAGCATCATCAAGTTAAAAACGGTAACTTTTATACAGGTCATGGTTTAGGTCCAGTGAGTTTTTATATGGACATTGGTCGTGGTGATAATTATGACCATTTGGTGAGTATGAGTTCCAAAGAGCAAAGTCTGAGTGAAGCTGCCAAGAAAGAAAATTTTTGGGCTACAGAATTTGCTTGTGGTGATATGAACACAACACTTATAAAAACCAAAAAAGGGAAAACCATCATGTTGCAGTTTGACACGCATACTGGACGACCTTATTCAAGATTAAACACTGTAACAGGAACCAAGGCAGTACATGAAGGTTATCCATCACGTCTGTATGTTGGTCACGAAGAATTACAATGGGGACATTCTTGGTTAAAAGAAGACGAATACAAAGACTACAGAGAAAAATACGACCATCCACTTTGGAAGCGTCTGAGAGAACAAATTGATGCCAATGCTGTTGGACATGGAGGTATGGACTTTGTGATGGTTTACAGAATGATACGCTGCCTTAACCAAGGTTTACCTCTAGATGTCAATTTATACGATAGTGTGTTGTGGAGTGCCATTACACCATTATCTCAAATATCTGTTGCTAATAATAGTGCAAGCACGATAGTACCAGATTTTACAGGAGGTTCTTGGGAAAAAGTTAGAAAAAATGAGGTGTTAAGGGAGATTATTTAAAAGGTTTTTTTAACGTATTTGTATGGTTTTGTTGTTTGAAAATTCGGAGCAATGAACTATGGAAATGTCGTGTTTTTTTTAATTTTTAAAATTCTAACTCTTCGTTTATTAGTTTGATTAGTGAACTACATAATTCATTCATTTCATTGAAGTGAGCATTCATTTTTGTATGTTCATAAATAGCCATTACAAAGCCATTTTCGTGTTTTAAGTTTTTTAACAAGTTTTCGTAGTTGGTTCTTGATAAACTTATATTTTCTCCATCTTGTCCGTTTGATACCTGATATGTAAAGTTCTTTATTAAATCATTCATTTTAAGCATTTCGTATGCAGGTGTATACATCAGTTCCTCCATATCGTATCTAAAATGGTCTTCTTCGTTCTTTAATTTATTATATAGCGCTTGTAAATTAAGTAGTCCATTTTTTATTGAGTCGTTAGAAATTATACCAATGTTTCCAGAGTTTATCAATTCTTTATACGTGTTGTCATGTAGAGTGAATCGGTACCAAATATAAACATTAGTTGCATGATAATTTAGGTCATTCAAATCTTCAATAGGTTTGCCTTCAAAATACTCAAGTACTTTGAAGGCAAACCTATTGAAGATT